>CALXGF010000161.1 GCA_944387735.1 uncultured Oscillospiraceae bacterium | reverse complement strand
CCGAGGGCAGCATGAACGCCGCCAACATCCTCAAGCCCGCCCTGTCCCGTGGGGAGATACAGGTCATCGGCGCCACTACCTTCACCGAGTACAGGAAACATATAGAAAAGGACTCGGCCCTGGAGCGGCGCTTCCAGCCGGTCACCGTCAACGAGCCCTCCATCGAGGACAGCATAAAGATACTCAAGGGTATTGCCCACTACTATGAGGAACACCACGGGGTTCGTATTCCCGATGAGATGTGCCGCCAGGCGGTGCTGCTCAGCGAGCGGTATATAACCGATCGCTTCCTTCCCGACAAGGCCATAGACCTTATCGACGAGGCCTGCTCAGATGTAAATCTCAAAGACAAGAATATAAACCGCCGGATGATGATTCAGCGTGATCTGGAGAATATCCGCTTTGAGCGGGATGCCCTGGCAAATTCCCAGGCCCCCAAGGGCGTGGAGATGACCGAGGAGATGCTGGATAAGCGCTACGCCCGTATAGCGGAGCTGCGCAGCAAGGAGCTGCAGCTGGAACAGGAGCTTTCGGAGCTGAACAAAAAACCGGTGCCGGAGCTGACTATGGATAACCTGGCCAGGATAATAGAACTCTGGACAAAGATCCCGGCCTCAAGTATTCGGGAGGATGAGCTGGAGCGTCTGGCAGGCCTGGAGGATAGGCTGAAAGAACACATCGTGGGCCAGGACGAGGCGGTGGCCGCCGTCTGCGCCGCCATAAAGCGCAGCCGGGTGGGCCTGAAAGCCCACAGAAAGCCGGTGAGCTTCATATTTGTTGGCGGCACCGGCGTTGGCAAGACGGAGCTGGTAAAGCGCCTGGCGGCGGATATGTTCGATTCCCCCGAATCCCTTATCCGTCTGGACATGTCGGAGTTTATGGAGAAGTTCTCCGTCTCCCGCATCATCGGCTCGCCCCCCGGCTACGTGGGCTATGACGAGGCCGGACAGCTCACGGAGAAGATACGGCGCAAACCCTACAGCGTGGTGCTATTCGACGAGATAGAGAAGGCCCACCCGGATGTTATGAACATCCTGCTGCAAATTCTGGACGACGGCCGGATAACCGACGCCCAGGGCCGCACGGTGAATTTTGAAAACACCATCATAATCATGACCACCAATGCCGGCAGCAACAACAAGAGCGGCAGCGTGGGCTTCGGCGGTTCTCTCAGCGACATGAGCCGGGAGCGCACCATGAAGGCCCTGAACGAATTTTTGCGCCCTGAGTTTATAAACCGTGTGGATGAGGTAATATGCTTCAACCAGCTTACGGAGGAGAACTTCCGCTCTATTGCCGCCTTGATGCTCTCCGAGCTGAAGGACGTGATGGCTGAAAAGAACATCGCCCTCAGCTGGGACGACAGCCTTATAGACCATCTGGTAAAAGAAGGCTATTCAGTGACCTACGGCGCAAGAAATCTGCGCCGCCTTATCCAGAAGCAGATAGAGGACGGCATAGCCGAGGAGATCATATCCAACAGGAATACAAAAGTCCGCTCCATCAGCCTCTCCGCTCCGGAGGGCAAGGTGGAGATAACGGCAAAGGAGTGATACTGTGGGCAAGATTCAGATAATCCTTGGAGATATCACAAAGCAGGACTCCGACGCCATCGTAAACGCCGCCAACTGCTCCCTGCTGGGGGGCGGCGGCGTGGACGGGGCCATACACAGAGCCGCAGGACCCGAGCTTCTGGCCGAGTGCCGCACTCTCAACGGCTGTGAGACCGGCAAGGCCAAGATAACCAAGGGCTACCGTCTGCCGGCAAAGTACGTTATACACACCCCAGGCCCGGTGTGGCACGGGGGCGGGCACGGTGAGGCTGAGCTTCTGGCCTCCTGCTATCGCTCCTGCCTGGAGCTGGCCAGGGAAAACGGCTGCAAGAGCGTGGACTTCCCATCCATCAGCACCGGGGTCTACCGCTTCCCTCTGGAGAAGGCGGCGGACATCGCCATAGGCGCCATTGCGGATTTCTTAAAGACGGCGCCGGAGATAGAGCGGGTGCGCATGGTCTGCTTTGATGAAAAGACCAAAGCCTGCTACGACAAGGCCCTTAAAAAGCTGGACGCATGAGCATGAGACGCAAGTACATAAAGCTCCACTACAACTCACCGGTGGTCCTCACCTTTGCCCTGGTGTCCTTTTGCGTGCTGCTGCTGGACTACTTCACCGGCGGGGTGAGCACCTATAAATATTTCAGCGTTTACCGGGCTCCTCTCAATGAATTCTGGACCTATCCCCGCTTTGTGCTTCACGTTCTGGGCCACAGCGGCTACAGCCATTATATCAACAACATGATGATGATCCTGGTGATAGGCCCGCCTCTGGAGGAAAAGTACGGCAGCCGCCCCCTGTTCTGGGCAATCTGCCTTACGGCCCTGGTCTCCGGAATGGTGCATTTCCTGTTTTTTCCCAACACCGCTCTTCTGGGGGCCTCGGGCATAGTGTTCATGATGATAGCCATGTCCTCTCTGGCGGGTATGAAGGACGGCAGCATACCCATAACCCTCATACTGGTGCTGACCCTGTATATAGGGGGAGAGATAGTCAACGGCTTTGTGCTCCAGGACAATGTCTCCCAGATAACCCATATCATCGGCGGCATCTGCGGGGCCCTGCTGGGGCTGAGCATGAGGAAGTAGACCATGGAAAACCTGCTTATAAGCGCCTGCCTCCTGGGCTTTGAATGCAAATACAGCGGAGGCAGCAACGCCCTGGACGGAGAAAAACTGGAGGCTCTTAAGGAGAGCTTCCGGCTTATACCCGTATGTCCCGAGTCTGCCGGGGGTCTGCCCACACCGAGACTGCCCAGCGAGCGGAGAGGCGAGAGAGTGGTAAACAGACTGGGGCAGGACGTGACGGAGGAATACCGCAAAGGGGCGGAGACCGCCCTTTACCTGGCCCGGCGCTACGGCTGCTCCATGGCTCTGCTGAAAGAGCGCAGTCCCTCCTGCGGCAGCGGGGAGATATATGACGGCAGCTTTACCGGCGCCCTCATCCCCGGAGACGGGACGGCCGCCCAGGCCCTGAAGGCCGCCGGCATCACGGTTTTAGGGGAAAAGGATATAGAAAAAATACTGGCTTCGCATTGACAGCGAAGCCAGTATTTTTTCAGCTCTCCTGCTTTTCACTATCCCGCCGGGAGCAGTTCTTCCCGCAGCTGTCACAGCTGCCGCAGCAGCCGGAACAGCCGCCGTGGCGGCGGGCGCTGCGCCAGGCCATGACTACCAGCACGGCAATGAGCAGGAGAATAAGTATATCCAGTAAATTCATATTATCAATGCACCTACATTATAAACTATAAAAGCCGCAAGCCAGGCTACCGAGCACTGGAGCACTACCACTCCGAAGGCCTTCAGGCCGGAGTCCAGCTCCCGGCGGATAGTGGCGATAGAGGCCACGCAGGGGGTGTACAGCAGGGTGAAAACCAGAAAGCTCACGGCGGCCAGGGGAGTGAACACGGAGGTGAGGGCTCCGCCAAGATCGGCCATGCTGGTGCCCAGCAGTACCGACAGGGTGGACACCACCGCCTCCTTGGCGCTGAAGCCGGAGATAAGGGCGGTGACCATGCGCCAGTCCCCAAAGCCCAGGGGCTTGAATACGGGGGCGATGAACTGGCCTATAAGGGCCAGAAGGCTGCTGGAGCTGTCGGTGACTACGTTAAGCCGGGAGTCAAAGCTCTGGAGCACCCAGATAAGTACGGTGGCCAGGAAAATTATGGAGAAGGCCCGCTGGAGAAAATCCCTGGCCTTTTCCCACAGCAGCAGTCCCACGCTCTTGGCCGAGGGCATGCGGTAGTTGGGAAGATCCATGACAAAGGGCACAGGCTCGCCCTTGAAGGCAGTACCCTTCAGCACCAGGGCCACCACTATGCCTATGGCAATGCCGGTGAGATACAGGGCTATCATGGCCAGACCGCTGTTTTTAAAGAAGGCGGCGGAGAACACCACATAAATGGGTATCTTGGCCGAGCAGCTCATGTAGGGGGTGAGAAGAATGGTCATCTTCCTGTCCCGGTCTGAGGAGACTGTACGGGTGGCCATGATAGCGGGCACGGTGCAGCCGAAGCCTATGAGCATGGGCACGAAGCTGCGGCCGGAGAGGCCGATTTTTCTCAGCAGCTTGTCCATGACGAAGGCAACACGGGCCATATATCCCGTGTCCTCCAGAATGGACAGGAAGAAAAACAGAGTGACGATAAGGGGCAGGAAGCTGAGAACGCTGCCCACACCGGAGAGCACTCCGTCTACCACCAGACCCTTCACCACCGGGTTTATGCCGTAGGCAGTGAGCCCCCGGTCCACCAGATCCGTTACGGCGTCAATGCCCAGGCTGAGCCAGTCGGAGAGAGCGGCGCCTATCACATTGAAGGTGAGGTAAAAGATGAGGAGCATTATCCCCAGGAAAACGGGGATGGCGGTGTATTTGCCGGTGAGTATCCTGTCAATCTGCACGGAGCGGCGGTGCTCGATGCTCTCGTGACACTTCACCACCGTCTTTGCCACGGCGTTTTCAATAAAGCTGTAGCGCATGTCTGCCAGAGCGGCGTTCCGGTCAAGGCCGGTCTCCGTCTCCATCTGGACTATGCAGTGCTCCAGCAGCTCCTTCTCGTTCTGATCCAGACCCAGCATGTCCGCCATGTCCGGGTCGCCCTCAATGAGTTTCGCAGTGCAGAAGCGGGAGGATATGCCCAGCTTGTCTGCGTGGTCCTGAATAAGGTGGACCACGGCGTGGATGCAGCGGTGAACAGGGGAGCCGTCTTCGCAGAAGTCGTACACTCCGGGCAGGGTCTTGTTTCGGGCCACGGTGACCGCCTGATCTATAAGCTCGGACACGCCTTCGCCTTTGGCCGCAACTATGGGTACCACCGGGATGCCCAAAGCCCGGCTCAGGCCGCTTATGTCCACGGTGCCGCCGTTGGCCCTTACCTCGTCCATCATATTGAGAGCCAGCACCGTGGGGATGCGCAGCTCCAGCAGCTGAAGGGTGAGGTAGAGGTTTCGCTCAATGTTGGTGGCGTCGATAATGTTTATTATGCCGTCGGGCCGGTTATTTAAAATGAAATTCCGGGAGACAATCTCTTCCTGGGTGTAGGGGCGCAGGGAGTAAATGCCGGGCAGGTCCACCACGCTGCAATTTTTCTGGCCCCGGACCTCCCCCATCTTCTGGTCCACGGTGACGCCGGGGAAGTTGCCCACATGCTGGTTGGCGCCGGTGAGGGCGTTGAAAAGCGTGGTCTTTCCGCAATTCTGATTTCCCACCAGAGCGAATATCATCAGCCCTTCACCTCCGGCGCTACCTCGATTTTCTTTGCATCTTCAATGCGCAGGGTCAGCTCATAGCCCCTGACCCTTATCTCTATAGGGTCGCCCATGGGAGCCACCTTCTGGAGCGTGACTCTGGTGCGGGGTATGAGCCCCATATCCAGCAGACGGCAACGGAGCGGACCCTCTCCGCCCACGGCGCTGATAACGCCGCTCTCGCCTACGCTCAGTTTGTCCAATGTCATATTTCTCTGTCCTCCAGGTACGGCACAGTTTTTCAAATACTTCTATATATACCGGGATGATATTAGCACGGGCTAATTCCTATGTCAAGGCCGGGGCAGGACTCAAGGCCTCTTTGTCACATACCGTACCACATAATCGGCAAAGCGCCGTGTGGCCGGGCCGGCCCTGTCCCCGGCGGCTATGGCTATACCTATGGTACGCTTGGACTCCGGTACCAGGGGGAGTATCTGTATATCGTCATGCCGCCCCTTCAAAAGCAGCTCCGGCATGATGCTCATGCCCAGACCCTGTTCCACCATGGCGATGATGGCATAGTCGTCCTTGGTGTAAAAGCGCACGTTGGGCTTCACACCGGCGGACTCCAGAGCCCGGCGGGCGTCATGGTCGGAGCTCTCCAGCAGGCTTATGAAGGGCTCCGTCTCACACTCCACCAGGGGAAACTTTGGGTAGCTCTCAAAGCGGCTGTGGCGAGGGAGTATGGCCAGCAGCCGGTCGTCCATCAGAGGTATACACTCACAGTCCACGGAGCAGGGCACGTTTACAAAGCCTATGTCTATGCTGCCTTCCAGCAGCCACTGCTCCACGTCGTGATAGTCCCCGTTGAGGAGCTTTATATCCACCCGTGGAAAATCCTGCTGAAATTCCTTCAGCACAGAGGGCAGCCAGTGGACGGCAACGGAGGTAAAACTTCCTATGCGCACGGTGCCGCTGTCCAGCCCGCGGATGGAGGCGGCAGTCTGATTCAGCTGCTCGGCGCTGTTGAGGAGGTTCCTCACGGCGGCTATCATCCGCTCTCCCTCGCCGGTGAGATGCACTCCCGCCCGGCTGCGCTTTAAAATGGCAAAGCCCAGCTCCTGCTCAAGACTGTCTATACTGTGGCT
>CALXGF010000160.1 GCA_944387735.1 uncultured Oscillospiraceae bacterium | reverse complement strand
TAGTATCAGGGCCTTTCCCCTTTGTCAACGAGCATCCGTGCTCTCCGGGGCATTTTCGGTTCCTTGACCAAAGGGCCCCCGGTTTTTTGGTGCAATTTGACAACAGAGAAAAGGCAGCCCCTTTTTTTCAGGGGCTGCCTTTGGTGCGTTTCTACAAGAAATTTCAATCTTTGACCTCTATATCCAGGCCCAGCTCACTTGGCAGGAAGCGGGGGCAGACGTTCTCCGACAGGGTAATGACGGAGGCGGCCAGCTTGGTTCCGATCCTCATGGCCTCTTCTATGGATTTCCCATAGGTCAGGCCGATAGCCACTCCGGCGCAGTAGGCGTCTCCGGCCCCGGTGGTGTCTCTCACCTGGACGGGCTTTGCCGGGCAGATACCACAGTTGCCATGCATGTCCGCATATACGGAGCCTCTGCCCCCCATGGTCACCACTACTGCGGGGATTTTGGCCCGCTTCACTTTTTCCTTCAGCTCCAGGCACAGCTCCTCCGGACTGAGTTTAGAGAAGTCGCTGACGAAGAGGATGCCCGCCTCCAGCACATTGCACACAAAGCAGTCTGTGGACTGGAGGAAGTCCCGGCGCTGGGAGGCTATGCCCATGTTGGCCACCACGGCGTAGACCTTCTTATTATACTTTTGGGCAAACTTGAAAACCTGTTTTATGATCTCCTTGTCCAGGTCTATCTCTATGACTATGCTGTCGGCGTCGGCAAATATCTCATCGCCCTTTTCCTCCAGCAGCCGGGCCAGATAGCTCAGGTCCGGGCGTTTGGAGATGGAGCCTGCCAGGTCCCCGGTGTTGTCGAAGACTGCCAGCCACATACCCATGCCGTCGGGCACCTGCTTTACAAAGCGGGTGTCCACCTTGTGGTTTTTCAGCTTTTTCAGCACCGCCTCCCCCTGGTCGTCGTCATCCACCAAGCTGACAAAGCGGGGCCGCAGTTCCACGTTGGCGATGTCCTCCGCCACGTTCCTGCCCACGCCCCCTTGGACTATCTCCACCCGGCCGGCGTTGCGCCCGGCGGGTATGTAGTTGTCCTCCGGAAAGCCCTTGACATCCACGAATACTGCGCCTATAACCACTATAGCCATATCTTTCTCCCCTCTGCCTGTATGTCAATATGTGTAAATAAAAGGATATTAGTCCCGGCCCGGTTTGTCAATATTAAAGCTGTTGACTGTACTTCAAAATGTGATAAAATTCATAATGAAAAATTATGGAGGTGGCTCATATGGCAGCAGTAATACGCAGCTTTGGGCAGACGGCTCAGGGGCAGCCTGTGCGTTCCTACAGTCTGGAAAATAGAAACGGCGCTCAGGCCGTACTGATAGACTACGGGGCCGCCCTTCAGTCCCTGAAGTTTAAAGACCGCCGTGGCAAGCTCATAGACCTGGTCCAGGGCTTTGACAGCGTGGCAGGCTACGAAAGCCAGGACTGCTACATAGGTGCCACCGTGGGCCGGGTGGCGAACCGTATAGACGGCGCCGCCTTTTCCCTGGGAAGCCGGGAGTACAGGCTCTTTCCCAATGACGGGAAAAACCATCTTCACGGCGGCAAAAAGGGCTTTGACAAATATGTCTGGCAGGCCGAGACGGGGGAGGACTTTGTCCGCTTTTCCCGTCTGTCGGCAGACGGGGAAGAGGGCTATCCCGGCAATTTGCAAGTCTCAGTCGCCTACGCTCTTACTGAGGACGACGAGCTGCACATAACCTATGAAGCCCTAAGCGACGCCGATACCCTGGTGAGCCTCACAAACCACAGCTACTTCAATTTAAACGGCGGCGGCAGCGTCCTGGACCAGCGGCTCATGGTAAACGCCCAAAACTACCTGGAGCTGGGGCCTGGCCTCATACCCACGGGTCGGGCTCTCCCCGTATCCGGCACTCCCTTTGATTTCAGAACCATGAAGCCCATAGGACGGGACATTGAGGCCGACGACCCCCAGCTCCGGCTGGGCGGCGGTTACGACCACAATTTTGTTCTCTCCGGCCCTCTGGCCGCTCAGGCTTACAGCGAAGTCACGGGTATCCTCCTCCAATGCTTTACCGACCTGCCGGGCATGCAGCTCTATACCGCCAATTTTCTTGGGGAGTTTAGCGGCAAGGGCGGCGTAAAGATGGGTCCCCGTCAGGCTTTCTGCCTTGAGACCCAGCTCTTCCCAGACGCCATTCACCATTACGGCTTCCCCTCTCCTCTTCTCCACGCAGGAGAAAAGCTCTGTCATCATACAATATATAAACTTTCTCTCAAATGAGGTACAAAATGGAAAATATGAATGTGACCGATTTTTTTGGCTGCGATGTATTTAACGATTCCGTCATGCGAGCCCGTCTGCCTAAGGACGTGTTCAAGCAGGTGCAGCGTTCCATGAACGAGGGCAAGCGGCTGGACAGCGCCGCCGCCACCGTGGTGGCCAACGCAATGAAAGACTGGGCTATAGAGAAGGGCGCCACCCACTTTACCCATTGGTTCCAGCCCATGACAGGCATCACCGCCGAGAAGCACGACAGCTTCATCTCCCCCGTGGACGGGGGCCGGGTCATCATGGAGTTTTCCGGCAAGGAGCTTATCCAGGGCGAGCCCGATGCCAGCTCCTTCCCCTCCGGAGGTCTTAGAGCCACCTTCGAGGCCAGAGGCTACACCGTGTGGGATCCCGCCTCCTACGCCTTCATAAAGGAGCATGTGCTGTGCATCCCCACCGCCTTCTGTTCCTACGGCGGGGAAGCTCTGGACAAGAAGACCCCTCTCCTGCGCTCCATGGAAGCCCTGAACCGCCAGTGCCTTCGGGTCCTGAAGCTTTTCGGCAATACGGAGGTCAGCTCCGTAAAAACCACCGTAGGTCCGGAGCAGGAGTATTTTCTCATAGATAAGTCCGTGTATGAGAAGCGCCGGGACCTGATGTACACCGGCCGCACCCTCTTTGGGGCAAAGCCTCCCAAGGGCCAGGAGCTGGACGACCACTATTTCGGCACCATCAAGCCCAGAGTGGCCGCCTTCATGAAGGCCCTGGACGAGGAGCTGTGGCGTTTGGGAGTAATGGCCAAAACCGAGCACAACGAGGCCGCCCCCTCCCAGCACGAGCTGGCCCCGGTGTTCACCACCGCCAACATCGCCGCCGACCACAACCAGCTCACCATGGAGCTGATGCAGAAGATAGCCCGCCGCTTCGATATGGTCTGCCTGCTCCACGAAAAGCCCTTTGCAGGAGTCAACGGCAGCGGCAAGCACAACAACTGGTCCATAGTCACCAACACCGGCGTAAACCTGCTGGAGCCCGGCGAGACTCCCTATGAAAACGCCCAGTTCCTCCTCTTTCTTTGCGCCGTCATCCAGGCCGTGGACGAGTATCAGGACATGCTGCGCCTGTCCGTGGCCTCTGCCGGCAACGACCACCGCCTGGGCGGACACGAGGCGCCGCCGGCCATTGTCAGCATCTTCCTGGGCGAGGAGCTGGAGGGCATACTCAAGGCCATCGAGCTGGAAGAGCCCTACGGCGGCAAGGAGAAGGAACTTATAAAAGTTGGCGTCCATGTGCTGCCAAAGTTCCCCAAGGATACCACCGACCGCAACCGTACCTCTCCCTTCGCCTTTACCGGCAACAAGTTTGAGTTCCGCATGCTGGGCTCCTCCGCCTCCATCTCAGGGGCCAACGTGGTGCTGAACACCGCCGTGGCCGAGTCCCTTCGCCGTTATGCCGACACTCTGGAGCAGGCCCGGGACTTTGAGTCCGCCCTCCACGACCTTATCCGCGAGGTGATCCGCAGCCATAAGCGCATCATATTCAACGGCAACGGCTATGACGAGGCATGGCTTAAGGAGGCGGAGCGCCGGGGTCTGTCCAATCTGGTGAGCACGCCGGACTGCGTGCCCTGCTATCTGGATGAAAAGAACGTGGAGCTCTTCACCCGCCACCGGGTCTATACCCCCGTGGAGCTGAGGGCCAGATATGAGATAAAGCTCAGCAGCTACTGCAAGGTCCTGCACATCGAGGCAATGACCATGCTGGATATGACCCAGAAGGACATACTTCCCGCCGTCAGCGCCTATGCCCGGAGTCTGGCGGAGGCCGCCCTGGCCAAGCGCAGTCTCAGCGACACTATGGACGTGAGCTTTGAGACTGGCCTCGCCACCAAGATAAGCCGTCTCACCGCCGAGCTCAGCTCCCGCACCGCCGCCCTCAGCGCCTCGGTGGCAAGGGCGGAGGCCATTGATTGCAGCCTGGACCGGGCGAAGTTCTATCGCAGAGAGGTCTTTGAGGATATGGGCCGCCTGCGCCAGACCGCCGACGAGCTGGAGACCCTCTGCTCCTCCCAATACTGGCCCTACCCCAGCTACGGCGACCTGATCTTCAGCATAAAGTAAAAACGCTACAAACAGGCCATAAACAGACAGACCGCAGCGGCTTTTG
>CALXGF010000159.1 GCA_944387735.1 uncultured Oscillospiraceae bacterium | reverse complement strand
TCCCATAAGCCTTGAGGAGCTGAGAGACAGCGGCATGGACTATGTGGCCCTGGGCCATATTCACAAGGCCAGCGGATTGCAGAAGGCCGGGGACACCTGGTACTCCTGGCCCGGCTGCCCGGAGGGCCGGGGTTTTGACGAATCCGGGGAAAAGACGGTGAATATTCTGGAGCTGGGAGACGGGGAGTGCAGCCTGGAGACCCGCTCCATAGCCCAGCGCCGCTATGAGCTGCTGAAGGTGGATATAACCGGCTCCGACCCTCTTCTGGCAGTACATACCCAGCTGCCCGACGAGACGGTGAAGGACGTATACCGAATAGTCCTCACCGGGGAGACGGAGCAAAGCCCGGACCTGAGACAGCTTTACTCCGCTTTGTCGGAGCTGTTTTTCCAGCTGCAGCTGAGGGACGAGACCCATCTGCGCCGCAGCGTATGGGATCGCTCCGGGGACGACACTCTCCGGGGCCTGTTCCTGGAAAAGCTGAAAAAGAAATATGACGAGGCAAAAAGCGAGGAGCAGCGTATGCTCATAGAACAGGCGGCCCGCTGGGGCCTGGCAGCTCTGGACAACCGGGAGGAGGTGGCAAGGCATGAGGATCAATAAAATGACTGCCTCCTTCGGCAAGCTGGAGAACGAGAGTCTCAGCCTTCATCCGGGGCTGAACGTGATATACGCTCCCAACGAGAGCGGCAAGTCCACTTGGTGCGCCTTTATCCGGGCCATGCTCTACGGAGTGGATACGGCGGAGCGGGCCAGGGCCGGTTACCTGCCGGACAAGCTGCGCTATGCCCCCTGGTCCGGCGCCCCCATGGAGGGGAGCATGGAGCTGACAGCCGGGGGCTGCGATATCACCATCATGCGCAGCACCCGCCAGAAAAGCGCCCCTATGCGGGAGTTTTCCGCCACCTATACAGGCAGCAATGTGCCGGTGGAAGGGCTCAACGGCTCCAACGCCGGGGAACAGCTCACCGGGGTATCCAAGGACGTCTTTCGCCGCAGCGCCTACATAGGCCAGGGAGCCGTGGCGGTGTCCGGCAGCCCGGAGCTGGAAAAGCGTATAAGCGCCATAGTCTCCACCGGCGAAGAGCAGAGCTCCTACAGCGAGGCCGACGAGAGGCTGCGCCAGTGGCAGCGCAAGCGCCGGTACAACCGGCGGGGCCTGCTGCCGGAGCTGGAGGGAAAAATGGACGAGACCCGGCGGAGGCTGGAGCTGATGGAGGGTTCCGTCCAGGATATCGAGAGCCTGGAAAAACGCCTGGAGGATGCGGGGGAGCAATGCCGCCGCCTGGAGCAGCAGGTCACCGACAGCCGCAAGCGTCAGCGCCGTGAGGCTCTGGACAGGCTCAGCGCCGGCAGGGCGGAGACGGACAAGTGCAGCGCCGCCCACGACGCCGCCATGGCGGAGCTGTCTCAGCGGCGGGAAGCCATGAGAAACAGCCGCTTCGGCCTGCAAAGTCTGGGAGAGACGGAGGAGCAGGTCCGCCAGGACACGGAGACCCTTAAAAACCTGAAGGAGCAGGCTTTAAAGAAACCCAGCGCCCTGCCGGCTATAATATTTTTTATTTTGGCTGTTGCCGCTGCGGCAGTGTATACCGCAGTGGAAAATATATTTGCTATCATCGGCGCCGCAGTCTTCTGCGCCGTGGCCGTGTACCTGCTCATGGGCTACAGCAAGGCCCGGCAGGCCGTGAATTCGGCCAAGGAGAAGCGACGGGAGATATACGGCAAATACCATGTGAGCGGCTCGGCAGAGCTGAGAGAGGCTCTGGAGGAACACCGCCGTCTGGCCCAAAGCGTGGATGAGGCGGACAGAGAGGAAAAACGCTGCCGGCTGGCCTATGAAAACGCCAGGGAGCTGCAGCGTGGGCTGGAGGAGAGCGCCATGGCGGAGCTGGACTTTGCCGGAGGCAACTCCGAGGCCGCCCGGCTCAGCCGGGAGCTGGCCTCCTCCAGAGCCGCAGCTCAGAGGCTGAGCCGGCAGATAGCGGAAATAAACGGCCGCCTGGCCGCAATGGGAGACCCCCTGGTTTTGTCCAGCTCCCTTGGCAGCATGAAAGAGGAATATGAGCTGCTCACCGGAGAATACGAGGCCATAAGCCTTGCCGTGGATACGTTGAAAGAAGCCGACAGGGAGATGCAGAGCCGCTTCTCTCCGGAGCTGGGAAAGCTGGCGGCGGAGTACATGTCCGCCGTCACCGGCGGGCGATATCTGGATGTGTTCATTAACCGGGACTTCAGCGCCCGCACCCGCACCAGCGACGACAGTATTGCCAGAGATTCCGAATATCTCAGCGCCGGCACCCTGGACCTGATGTATCTGGCAGTGCGTCTGGCGGTATGCCGTCTGGCCCTGCCGGAGGGTGAAAACTGCCCCCTGATTATAGACGACGCCCTTGTTAACCTGGACGAGACCAGGCTGGAGCAGGCCATGGAGCTGCTGAGACAGATAGCCAGAGAGCGGCAGGTGATACTCTTCAGCTGCCGCAAGCCAAAGGGAGAGGGAAATGACTAAAAGAGAGAGCAATATACTAAAGTGTCTGGCCATCATGCTGATGCTGTTCCACCATCTGTTCATGTATGCCGACCAGCCGGACTTCCCCCAGCTGGTCTACGGGCCGCTGCTGGCCAACCCCTGGCGGCTGGCCTCCGTAGGTCTGCTGAGCAAGCTGTGCGTCACCCTTTTCGTATTTATTACCGCTTACGGCACCACCAGAAGTTTTTTGGGAGACAGCATGGATGACTGCCGCCGCCTGACAGCCAAGAGCGTCCGGCGGCTGGTAAGGCTGCTGGTGAACTTCCAGTTCGTATATATCGTCGCCTTCATTCTCTGCCCCCTGGGTGGAAAGAGCTGGTTCACGCTCTACAGCCCCAGCCGTCTGGAGAATCTGGCCTTTGCCTTCTTTGACTTTATGGGACTGAGCTATATACTCCAGACTCCGTCCTATAACTCCGCCTGGTGGTACATGTCCTTTGCCATCACTCTGGTCCTGCTGCTGCCCTGGCTTATAAAGCTGTGCCGGTCTTTGGGGGCCTATGTGCTGCTGCCGGGTCTGCTGCTGGCGCGCTGGCTGGACGTGGAGTTCGTGCTTTTCCGCTACCTGCTCATCAGCCTGCTGGGCATAGTACTGGCGGAGTATGGAACGGTAGAGAGGGTGAAGGACTGGTATGACAGGGCAAAGCTCCCGGCCAAGGCTGCGCTGCTGCTTTTCTCCCTGGCCGTGACGGCAGCGGTTAGCGTGTTGTGGCTGAGAGCCGGGGACAATCTGCTGGACATTTACGAGGCCCTGCTGTGCCTGCCGGTAGCTCTGCTGACCCTGCTGATACCGGGGCGCATACCCTATATAAACAGCGCCGCCGAATTCGTGGGCAAGCACTCCATGAACATGTTCTTTATCCACGCCTTCATATATCAGAACTGGTTTTACGATTTTACCTATTCTCTGAGATATCCCCTGCTTATTTATCTGTTCTTGTTCGCAAGCTCTTTAGCGGCCTCGGCGCTGATAGAACAGCTGAAGAAATGGCTCAGGATTGAGAGACTGACTGAGCTGATATCCCGGCGTCTTTGCCGGACAATGCAGCCAATATAAGAAAAGGCCATGGAATGAACTGCATTGGCCCGAAAAAATCCCCGTGCAGAACTATAAAGATCGATGCGCAGGGGTCTGGCCTCAACAAGGTTCCGTTAAGAAAACTCGTGGAGATTTGACAAGAGGCGGCCGCTCTGTTAAACTCGGTCCAGTTGTATTCTTTAATCAAGGAGGCCCGTTTATGGCCGTCGGCTTTCGCATGTTCACAGATTTCCAGCGTCCGGAGCCGGAGCTGGTGGCAGAGTTCAAAGGCATACCCAGCAGCAACATAGGCGACTGCGTGCGTAAAATGACCTGCATGTTCGGGGGTATACGCCCCTTCAATAAACACAATCTCCTCGGCACCGCCTTCACGGTAAAGGTCCCCTCCGGGGACAACCTGGCGGCCCAGATGGCTCTGGACTACGCAAAGCCCGGAGATATCATAGTCATTGACGGGGCGGGCTACACCGACAGGGCCCTGGTGGGCGGCATGATGCTGGCCTACGCCGAGATGCGGCGCCTGGGGGGCTTTGTGGTGAACGGCGCAGTGCGGGACATGGACGACATACGCTCCAGTTCCCTGCCGGTCTTTGCCAAAGCCGTGACTCCCTTGGGCCCATACCGGGAGGGTCCGGGGGAGATAAACGTGCCGGTGGTCTGCGGCGGTCAGGTGGTAATGCCCGGCGACATTCTGGTGGGCGACGCCGACGGCGTTGTGGTCATACCCAGGAACGACGCCAGGGAGCTGCTGGAGGCCGCCCGGCGCAACCTGGCAGGAGAGCAGGAGGCGATACACCTGATGAAGGAGGGCCTCTACACCGAGTCCAAGCACCGGGAGACCTTCACCACCATGTTCCTGCGCCACGGCGGCAGCATCTCCGAATAAGCATGAAGAGAATACTGTTCAGGCTTTGGCTTCTGGCCCTGGCGGTCTTTGCTGTAGACTGGCTAATCGTGGGGCTGAAGCTCCTCAACGGAGACTATGACATTGCTACGGGAGCATATATAGCTCTCGTCTGTGTGGTGATCCTTGCCCTGTATCCCCTGTGTCGGGCCTTCCTCGACAAGTGCCCCTACTGCGGCAAGCCCCTGGCCTCCTCAGGCCGCTACTGCCCCCACTGCGGCAGAGAACTTCCCAAATGAATATTCCTTATATGTCAAAGCTCCCGTCCGGGATACCCGGACGGGAGCTTTGACATAATCTGTTTTGTTTAATTCCGGCTTATCCTCGCTCAGCGGATGGAGAAGAAGGCGTCCTTGCCCAAGTACTGGGGTACGTCGAAGAGCTCCTCCTCTATGCGCAGCAGCTGATTGTATTTGGCCACCCGGTCGGTGCGGGAAGGGGCGCCGGTCTTTATCTGCCCGGCGTTCACGCCCACGGAGATGTCGGCAATGGTGGTGTCCTCGGTCTCGCCGGAGCGGTGGGACACCACGGCAGTCCAGCCTGCCCGGTGGGCCATCTGGATGGCGTCCAGGGTCTCGGTGAGGGTGCCTATCTGGTTGAGCTTTATAAGCACGGAGTTTGCGGCCTTCAGCTCTATGCCCTTCTTTATACGCTCCGTATTGGTTACAAAGAGGTCGTCCCCCACTATCTGGATGCGGCTGCCCAGGCGGCGGGTCATCAGCTGCCAGCCCTCCCAGTCGTTTTCGCCCATGCCGTCTTCAATGGAGATTATGGGGTACTTGTTCACAAAGTCCTCCCACATGTCCACCATCTGCTCCGAAGTCATGACGGTGCCCCGCTTGGGCAGGTGGTAGCGCTTATCCTCCTTATACCAGTCGGACACGGCTCCGTCTATGGCTATCATGAAGTCCTCCCCGGGCTTGTATCCTGCCAGCTCCATGGCGGCAACAAGGGCCTTCAGGGCGTCCTCGTCGCTGTCCAGGTTGGGAGCATAACCGCCCTCATCGCCTACGCCGGAGGCGGGCACCACTTTCTTCAGAGCGTGGAAGACCTCGGCGCACATGCGCAGGGCTTCCTTAAAGCTTTCGGCTCCCACAGGCATTATCATGAACTCCTGGATATCCACATTGGAGCCGGTGGCGTGGGCGCCGCCGTTGAGCACGTTCATCATGGGCACCGGCAGCGCCTTGGCGTTCACGCCGCCTATATAGTTATAGAGGCTGAGGCCGGTGGCGGCGGCTGCGGCCTTAGCGCAGGCCAGGGAGGCCCCCAGGATGGCGTTTGCCCCCAGGCGGGTCTTGTTGGGGGTGCCGTCAATTTCGATGAGCATCTTGTCTATGGAGGTCTGGTCCAGCACGTTGAGGCCCAGGAGGGCCTCGGCAATCTCACCGTTGACGTTCTCCACGGCCATCTGCACGCCCTTGCCGCCGTAGCGGCTCTTGTCTCCGTCTCTCAGCTCGCAGGCCTCATACATGCCTGTGGAGGCCCCGGAGGGCACTGCCGCCCGGCCTACGGTGCCGTCGTCCAGGGTCACTTCCACCTCCACGGTGGGGTTTCCACGGGAGTCCAGGATCTCCCTGGCCATAACGTCCACTATTTCAAAATACTGCTTCATAGCCGCAAAGCCTCCTGTTTTTTTGTAATAAAAGTGAAGCCGGCCAAACTGGGTCCTTTTTTTCCGGCCATATGGATTATACCCCAAAAAACAGCAAAAAGTAAATAGACATATGGTAAACTCTTCCTATTGCCTTATTTATGCGCATATCCGGGGCGGCCTGCAAGGACCGCCCCGGATGGAAACCGTTATCTTCTGTATGTATTCTTACTTTTTGGCCATACCCTTCTGGCGGGCGTACTCGGCGGCGCCCAGAGCGCCCATCAGCTGCGGGTCGGTCTTCAGCTCAACCACCTTCAGCTTCAGCACGTGCTCTATGGCCTCCTTCAGCCCG
>CALXGF010000158.1 GCA_944387735.1 uncultured Oscillospiraceae bacterium | reverse complement strand
CGCTGTGTGGAGGACATCACCCGGCAGCTGGGCTGCCGGGCCGTGAGGGTGGACACCCACAAAAAGAACAAGTCCATGCAGAATCTTTTGAGGAACAACGGCTTTCGCTACCGGGGCAATGTGCTGGCCAATGAGTACGGCCACGACCCGGCACGCCAGGCCTTTGAGAAAATACTGAAAAAGTGAGGGCGTCAAAAATGGGGAGCAAAAAATATCTCATCTCCGCCATAATATGGACGGTGATAGCTCTGGCGGTGCTGTATGTGCTGCTGTTTATGACCAGCGGCGGCACGGCCTTCGGCAGACTCTGCGGCATTGCGCTGATCTTCATGTGTCTTGCGGGCCAGTGGCTGCGCTGGTGGAAGTTCAGGTGAACATGGAACTGACAAACAGCGAATATATACGGGAGCTGCTGGGCCGCCACGGCTTCCACTTTTCCAAGTCGCTGGGCCAGAACTTCCTAACCGCCGCCGGGGTGCCGGAGGACATTGCCGCCGCCGGGGTGGCCGAAGGGGGCCTGGGCGTGCTGGAGGTGGGGCCGGGCATAGGCTGCCTCACCAGAGAGCTGTCCAAGCGGGCGGAAAGAGTAGTGAGCATAGAGCTGGACAAGGCCCTTAAGCCTGTCCTGGCGGAAACACTGACGGACTGCAAAAATGTTGAGGTGCTTTTCGGAGACGCTCTGAAGCTGGACCTGGCCGCCCTGGCGGAGGAAAAGCTGGGAGGCCTTAAAAAGGCGGTGTGCGCCAACCTGCCCTATAACGTGACAAGCCCACTGCTTACGGCTTTTATCAAGGCGGGCTGCTTTGACAGCGTAACGGTCATGATACAAAGAGAGGTGGCAAGGCGCATTTGTGCCGCTCCGGGCTGCCCGGACTACGGGGCCTTCGGCATCTTCGTCCAATGGCACATGGAGCCGGAGCCGCTCTTCGACGTGCCCCCCTCCTGCTTCATGCCCCAGCCCAAGGTCACCTCCAGCGTCATAAGACTGAAAAAACGCAGTGAACATCCGGTTAGGGTGAGGGACGAGGAGCTTATGTTCCGCATAATCAGGGCGGCTTTCAACCAGAGAAGAAAGACCCTGGTCAATGCCCTGGGCTCCCGGCTGGGCAAAATCACCAGAGAACAGGCGGCTCAGGCCATTGAAAACTGCGGTTTTGATACCAGAATTCGGGGAGAAACTTTGGATATTGGTGGATTTGCAAAAATAAGTGATGAAATAGGCAAAATTCTACCAATGGATTTGTGAGGAAAGTGCATTGATAAATTTCCTGTTTTTGTGGTAATCTAACTAGTGGCTAAAAGTCAATTCTTTTTTAACTATAGAAAGGACGAAAACGATGAGCAAAAAGTACGTGTACATGTTTTCCGAAGGCAACGCCAATATGCGCGAGCTGCTGGGCGGCAAGGGCGCCAACCTGGCTGAGATGACCGCTATCGGCCTGCCTGTTCCTCAGGGTTTTACCATTACTACCGAGGCCTGCACTCAGTACTATGAGGACGGCCGTCAGATCAACGATGAGATTATGGCAGAGATCATGAAGAACGTGGAGACCATGGAGCAGATCAACGGCAAGAAGTTCGGCGATCTCAACAACCCCATGCTGGTCTCCGTCCGCTCCGGCGCCCGCGCCTCCATGCCCGGCATGATGGACACTATCCTGAACCTGGGTCTCAATGACGACGTTGTCGCCGCTATGATCAAGGGCAATCCCGACCCCAAGTTTGAACGCTTCGTTTACGACTCCTACCGCCGCTTCATCCAGATGTTCTCCGACGTGGTTATGGAAGTTGGCAAGAAGTATTTCGAGCAGCTCATCGACGAGATGAAAGAGGCCAAGGGCGCCAAGTCCGACCTGGATCTCACCGCCGCCGACCTGAAGGAGCTGGCCAACCAGTTCAAGGCCGAGTACAAGAAGCAGATCGGCCAGGACTTCCCCTCCGACCCCAAAGTACAGCTTTACGAAGCAATCCGCGCCGTATTCCGCTCCTGGGACAACCCCAGAGCCAACGTCTATCGCCGTGACAACGACATTCCCTACTCCTGGGGCACCGCCGTTAACGTCATGCCCATGGTGTTCGGCAACCTGAACGACAACTCCGGTACCGGCGTTGCCTTTACCCGTAACCCCGCCACCGGCGAGAAGAAGCTCTTCGGTGAGTTCCTGGTCAACGCCCAGGGCGAAGACGTGGTGGCCGGTATCCGTACCCCCATGCAGATCAGCCAGATGGCCGAGCAGTTCCCCGAAGCCTTTGCCCAGTTCCAGCAGGTCTGCCAGATCCTGGAGAACCACTACCGGGATATGCAGGACATGGAGTTCACCGTTGAAAACGGCAAGCTCTACATGCTCCAGACCCGTAACGGCAAGCGCACCGCTCAGGCCGCTCTTAAGATCGCCTGCGACCTGGTGGACGAGGGCATGATCGACGAGAAGCAGGCTGTCGCCATGATCGAGCCCCGTACCCTGGACACTCTGCTCCACCCCCAGTTCGATGCCGACAAGCTGAAGGCCGCCAGTCCCATCGGCAAGGGCCTGGGCGCCTCCCCCGGCGCCGCCTGCGGCAAGATCGTCTTCAGCGCTGAGGACGCCAAGGCTTGGGCCGGCCGCAAGGAGAAGGTGGTTCTGGTCCGCCTGGAGACCAGCCCCGAGGATATCGAAGGCATGAAGGCCGCTCAGGGCATACTCACCGTTCGCGGCGGTATGACCAGCCACGCCGCCGTTGTTGCCAGAGGCATGGGCAAGTGCTGCGTCTCCGGCTGCGGCGCCATCAAGATGGACGAGGAGAACAAGAAGTTTGAACTGGCCGGCAAGACCTACCACGAGGGAGACTACATCTCCATCGACGGTTCCACCGGTAACATCTACGACGGCATCATCCCCACTGTGGACGCCACCATCGCCGGCGAGTTCGGCCGCATCATGGCTTGGGCCGACAAGTACCGCCGCCTCCGTGTCCGCACCAATGCCGACACTCCCCACGATGCCGCCAAGGCCCGTGAGCTGGGCGCCGAGGGCATCGGCCTGACCCGTACCGAGCACATGTTCTTCAACAGCGACCGTATCGGGCCCTTCCGTGAGATGATCTGCGCCGACACTCTGGAGCAGCGTGTCGCCGCTCTGGCAAAGCTGGAGCCCATGCAGCAGAGCGACTTCGAGGGCATCTACGAGGCCATGGAAGGCTGCCCCGTAACCATCCGTCTGCTGGATCCCCCTCTCCACGAGTTCGTTCCCACTGAGGAGGCCGACATCAAGGCTCTGGCCGAAACTCAGGGCAAGACCGTTGA
Organism: uncultured Oscillospiraceae bacterium; assembly: GCA_944387735.1. Lineage (GTDB taxonomy): Bacteria > Bacillota > Clostridia > Oscillospirales > Oscillospiraceae > Limivicinus. Next base: position 27,994 of record CALXGF010000158.1, on the reverse strand, counting down.
GCAGATCAAGGCTCTTATCGCTTCCCTCCATGAGTTCAACCCCATGATGGGTCACCGCGGCTGCCGTCTGGCCGTCACCTATCCCGAGATCGCCGAGATGCAGACCCGCGCCATCATCAAGGCCGCTCTGGCCGTCCAGGCCCGTCACCCCGAGTGGAACATGGTCCCCGAAATCATGATCCCCCTGGTGGGCGAGGTCAAGGAGCTCAAGTATGTCAAGGACGTTATCGTCAAGGCTGCCGATGAGCTTATCAAGGCTGCAGGCTCCAACATGAAGTACCTGGTGGGCACCATGATCGAGATACCCAGAGCCGCCCTCACTGCCGACGAGATCGCCAAGGAGGCCGAGTTCTTCTCCTTCGGTACCAACGACCTGACCCAGATGACCTTCGGCTTCAGCCGTGACGACGCCGGCAAGTTCCTGGGCGCCTACTACGACAAGAAGATCTATGAGAGCGATCCCTTTGCCCGTCTGGACCAGGTGGGTGTGGGCAAGCTGGTTGCCATGGCTGCAAAGCTTGGCCGTCAGACCCGTCCCGACCTGCATCTGGGCATCTGCGGCGAGCACGGCGGCGATCCCAGCTCCGTGGAGTTCTGCCACAGAGTGGGTCTGGACTATGTGTCCTGCTCTCCCTTCCGTGTTCCCATTGCTCGCCTCTCCGCAGCTCAGGCCGCTATAAAGGATCTGTCAAAGTAAAGCTCCTGCCAATGACCATAGGAACCATGGGATTTAATTAAGCTCAGGCTTTTTACGGCTCCTATGATAGGGCACGACTTAACTGTGTAAGTTCCATATCTTAAAAAGCGAATCCCCGTACATCTGCCGCAAGGCAGAAGTACGGGGATTTTTTAAGCCTGGGCAAAGGCTCAGCGCATGCAATGGGCGCAGGCGCTGGGGGCGGCGGCGCAGCCGCCCAGGGCAGTCTCCTTCAGCTCGCAGGGGAGACTGCGCCCCACCTTATACATGACGGCCAGCATCTCATCAAAGGGGATGAGCTGGCGTATACCGCTCAGAGACAGCTCGGCGGCCACCAGAGCGTTGGCCACACCGGCGGCGTTCCGGTTTTGACAGGGATACTCCACCAGCCCTCCCACCGGGTCGCACACCAGCCCCAGCATATTCATCATAACAGTGGAAGCGGCATCCAGGCACTGTTCAGGGCTGCCGCCCATAAGCTCCACGGCGGCGGAGGCGGCCATGGCGGAGGCTACGCCGACCTCGGCCTGGCAGCCGCCCACGGCCCCGGCTACGGTGGCATTGCGCATGGCAAGATAGCCTATGGCTCCGGCGTTTAAAAGGCCGTCCAGCAGACGCTCATCCGGAATTTGATACTCCTCCTGAAGGGCCAGCAGCAGCCCCGGCACTACTCCGGAGGCGCCGGCGGTGGGGGCTGCAACGATGAGGCCCATGGAGGCGTTGACCTCCAGTACCGCCATGGCGTAGCCCACGGCTTTTTGAAGTACGGCGCCGCAGATGCTCTTTCCGGACCGGGCATGGAGGGATAGGAGCTGAGCCTGACCTCCTATTAGTCCGCCCATAGAGCGCACGGTCTGGGTCAAAGGTATAGTGGCCGAGGAGCGCATAATGGAAAGAGCCTTGGACATGCGCTGCATTACGGCCTGGGCTTCAATCTCTCCCAAGGAACATTCCCGAAGCAGCATTATCCGGGAGATAGGACCGGACTCCCGGCGGCATAGGCTCAATAGTTCTGCTGCATTTTTAAAATCCATCTACGCAACCTCCTTAGGGCTGGACAATCATCACATCGTGGATATAGGGATTGGTCTTAAGCTGTTCAGGGATTCCCTCCGGCAAAGTGCCGTCGGATTCAATTATACTGTAGGCCGTATCACCCTTGGCCTCACGGGACAGACGCATAAAGGCAATGTTCACATTTCTGTCGCTGAGGACTTTTGTAATATGGGCCACTACTCCGGGCTTGTCCTGATGGATGGCAATGACCGCGGCATACTCGCCGGTGAAGTCCACCGGGACGCCGTCAATGGCAACAATGCGGACTTTGCCGCCGCCCAGAGATTCCCCACGGACAGTCATCACCTGACCCAAGGCGTTTTCCATACGTATATCCACCGTGTTGGGATGGACGTCCGTCTCGGTCTGGTTCGGCGTGAAGCTATATTCAAGCCCACGCTGCCGGGCGATGTTGAAGGAGTCACGGATACTAAGATCGTCCGGGGTAAAGCCCAGTATGCCGCCCAGCAGGGCCCGGTCTGTACCGTGGCCCTGGTAGGTTCTGGCAAATGAGCCGTATAATGTAAAGTCCACCCGCTTCAACGGGGCAGGAATCAGCTTGTGGGCCAGATGGGCAATGAGGGCCGCTCCGGCGGTATGGGAGCTGGAGGGGCCTATCATGTTGGGGCCCAGCACATCAAACACACTGATAAAAGACATTCTTTACTCCTTAACTTCAGACAGCTCTTTTATAATAAACTTCCGGTAGACGGTATCCACAATAACGCCGATGGCGTTGTCTCCGGACACATTGCAGGCAGTTCCGAAGGAATCCTGAGTAATATACAGGGCCACCATGATGGCACAGATGGGGCCGTTCACATCCCCGGCCTCAACGCCGAAGATCATGTACAGGAAGGGCAGAGCTGTCATAATGGAACCGCCGGGGGCTCCGGGGGAGGCCACCATAGCTATGCCCAGAGTCATGATAAAAGGCACTACTGTGGCGGGGCTTATAGGCAGCTGATACATAAGACACACGGCGGTGGCGCAGGAGGTGATGGTTATCATGGAACCCGCCATGTGGATATTGGCGCACAGAGGCACTACGAAATTGCGGATTTCCTCGCTGATGCCATCCTTTTCGGCGCACTTTAGATTCACAGGAATGGTTGCGGCTGAGGACTGGGTGCCAATGGCGGTGGCATAGCCGGGGAGCTGGTTTCGGATGAGGATGAAGGGGTTCTTCCCGGACACGGCTCCGGCTACCAGGAACTGGATGAGGATGTATACCAGGTGCATGACGATCACCACCAGGAAAACCTTCCAGAGGATGCTCAGAATGGCAAAGGTCTTGCCGGAATAGGTCATATTGGTAAAGGTGCCGCAGATATATAGGGGCAGCAGAGGAATGATGGCGGTCTGGAGCACCTTGTCAATAATGGAGGAGAAATCCTTTACGGCCATATACAGGGTGTCGCTGATAGTCCTTCCCCGCATCCCGGACAGGCACAGGCCCAGAACAAAAGCCAAAACCACGGCGGACAGGGTGTCCAGCAGCGGGGGAATGGATATGGAAAAATAGCCGGCCAGGGACACATCCGCCGTTTCGGCAATGCGCTCCAAGGCTCCCTGGCTCATAAAGGAGGGGAAGAGGGTAGAGGAGATAAGGTATGAGGCGGAACCTGCCACCAGAGTGGATAAGTATGACAGGGCCAGGGTTATAACCAGAAGCTTCCCGGCGCCCATGCGCAGGTCGGCGATCCCCATGGTCACATATGCAAGGATCATCAGGGGGATAATAAAGGACAAAAAGCTGCTGAACAGGGAAGAGCAGGTCACAACTATTTTATTAAACCACTCGGGCATAAAGGCTCCAAACAGTATGCCAAGAACGATAGCTACAATAAGCTTAGGAATCAGGCCAACTTTAAGTCTTCTCTTTTCCATCGTGTTACTCTCCTTATATTTTACGCTGTTTTTATACAGATAAATCCCATGACTAATATAGCATTGTCAAGGAATTAAATCAAATGTATCCTTTACAAAACAGCTAAAGTGTTCACGGAAAGGAATTATAACATCGTTCAATGGTTCTGACAGAAGCTTAATAAATCAATTCCTGGTTGGATAATAAAGGATTTGAACAGGGGCGCATGAGCTAAAGCTTGCGGAGGACAACAGCCTTGAAATATGACAAGGGATTATGATAAAATCAGATACCTAGGAATTCGGCGATAAGGGGGGCAGCCGGGACTATGGATAGGAATAAAAATATCTCCGTTAGAGAGAGCTTTATACGCACCATTGAAAACAAAATACTTTCCGGAGAACTGGAGATAGGCCAGCAGCTCCCCACAGCAAGGGAGCTTTGCAGACAAATGGGAGTCAGCCTGACCATTGTGAACGCAGGGATAAGCGAGCTGGCCGCCAAGGGCTTTGTTGAGGTCAAGCCCCGCCACGGCATGTATGTGGCGGACTACAAGCTGCACGGCACCACGGAAACTCTGGTGGCCATTATGCGCTATAACGGGGGGAAGCTGTCCGACCATGACATCCGCTCCTATTGCGAAAGCCGCTGCGCCATTGACCCCTTTGTGATTAAACTGGTGATAGAGAGGGCGAGCCGGGAACAGTTGAGAGAGCTGGGACTCAGGCTGGACAAACTGCTTAAGGCTCAGGATATGGAGGAGTGCTGTGATAGCATAACGGATTTTTTTAACCTTATGTACTTTCTCAGTGACAACAGCTTTTTCTCGCTCATATATAACTCCACAATCAAGCCTCAAAAAGAAATGTACGCCATGTTCATCCGCAAGAACGGGGCCGGGCTTATCAAAGAAAACGCCAAAGAAATATATGACTGCATTTGCCGGGGTGACGCCGAGGCGGCGGGTAAAGAATCGGTCCACGCCATGGAGCTGGCTACCAGCGGCAGCACATCTATCATATAGTCAAGGGAAAACAGGCTGCCGCAAAAATGCGGCAGCCTGTTTGCTTTAACATATGCAAGGCGACTCTGATACAGGTGAAGCCAGCTGCGCCCAGGTCTTGCCGTTAACTTAGCCTCAACGCCTATATGTCAGTATCCTTTGATAATTTGCTGCCTTTCATATCTTGCAAAAATCAAATAAGTGGTATATATTATTTCTGTGAACACTTCACAGCATGACTTTCTCAAAGATATAGCTCTAGGACGGGTTTAGCGGACCGTTATACGGTTTCTTGGCAAAACCGCCACCGGCAGCAAGAATCCGTCTACATGCTTTTTATCATGTGGTTCTGCCGGCATTTCTAGCTGCGCCGGATTGATACATACATAAAAAGGAGGCATAAGAAATGGTAAACGCAGTTATTTACAGCTCTCTCACCGGCTCCTGCGAAAGGTATGCCAATCTGCTCTCCGCCGCCTTGCATGTCCCTGCAAAGCCTCTGGGAGACTATGTAAGGCCGGATGGCCGGGTCGTCTATATAGGCTGGGCCTTTGCCGGGAAAATCGTGGGATACAAGAAAGCCGCCGCAAAATATGACGTAGCGGCGGTAGTTCAGGTAGGCATGGCCGGCGGCGGCGACAACGGCGCCGAGACTGCCAGAGCGCAAAATTCAATTCCCGCCTGTATCAAGGTATTCAGCCTTCAGGGCGGCTTTTACATGGACAGGCTGCCTCTCCTCTTACGCCTTATCATGAAGCTGAAAAACAAGGAGATTGCAGCCGGACTTAAAAAGAAGGCCAGCCTCGATCCAAGGGAGCGGGCGCTGCTCACCATGGCCACCACAGGCCGCGGAGACCCAGCCGCCTGGGATGTGAGTGAGATCATAGACTGGTGCAAGGCCGGGGAATAATACAAAAACAGGAGCAGTTAATTATGAAATGTGTGAAAATTGTATTCAGCCCCACCGGGGGCACCGACAGAGCGGCTGAAATAATAACAGCTCAGTGGGGCATCGAGGCAGTTACCGTGGATCTCTGCGACAGAAATCTGGATTTCTCCCAGCGGCATATTCACAGCGACGACTTGGCGCTGATCGCCATACCCTCCTATGGCGGGAGAGTGCCAGCCCTTGCGGCGGAAAGGCTCAGCCTGATACGGGGCAACGGCGCCGCCTGCGTGCTGCTGTGTGTATACGGCAACCGGGCCTATGAGGACACTCTTGTTGAGATGCAGGACATTGCGGAAAAGGACGGCTTCAAGATTATCGCCGCCGTGTCCGCTGTGGCGGAGCACTCCATCGTCCGTAAGTTTGCAGCAGGCCGGCCGGATGACCAGGACAGGCAGATTCTACGGGATTTTGCAGGACGCATACTGGATAAATTCCAAAGCGGCCGGCAGGGCGTCCCTCAGATTCCCGGCAAGCGTCCCTATAAAAAAGCCGGATCCGTGGGCTTAGTCCCAAAGGGCGGCGCCGCCTGCCTCCGGTGCGGCAAATGTGCCGATGTCTGTCCGGCCGGAGCCATCAGCCGGGACAGACCTAAAACTGCCGATAAAAGCAAGTGCATATCCTGCATGCGCTGCGTTACCGTATGCCCACATTCGGCAAGGAAGGCCAACAGTATTATGGTCTTTGCTGCTTCCAAAGCCTTGGAAAAAGTCTGCGCAACCAGAAAAGAATGTGAGTTGTTTATATAAAACGACACAAGGATTGTGTTATCCAATAACAGCCGGAAAGGGCCCTGACGGACTGACTGCAAGGGCAGCCCTCATGGCGGCCTCATTCAAAAAATTCTGCCCATTTGACGGATGCTGACCACACATGAACGACAGCTGAGCGTTTCGATTTTGAAATGCTCAGCTGCCTCTTTTAATGCCGCTTATTCAATACTGAGAGCTTGGAAGTTACCGCCTGGTTTTTCCTTGACGGGCGCAGCGCTGTTTGGAATCCACCGTTTTTCGTTCCATCAGCGCAAAATATAATACCTTGCATGCCAAGCCCGCAAAGCCTTGTGTTTCCGGGGGCAAAATATAGCCGCATTATTCTCTGCCTTGATGACAGGCGGGATAGGGGGAAGCCTCAGTATCTCATCACTTCCATGCCCAGCATCCTGCCCAGCATTGCCAGACAGTCTCCCCAGGCCCCCTGTATCACAGCAAAATGGGGTTCAAGGCCATGTCTGATGCTTTCCTCCACTATTTCCCGGCTGGACCTTCTGCACTTAAATACCAGAGAGGTGCCTGTAAACTGCTTTTCCTTATCCTCGACGCTGCCTTCCATTATGAAGAATCTGAAGCTCCCGTCGGGATTCCTGCCCACCCTGAACACCGTTGCCTCCGGGAAAGGACGGCAGCCGAAGTCCATTGCCGGGCCTATTTTCCTGTTGGGGTGGACCCCCACCAGAGCCCCAGTGTCTTCCCTGGCCAGGGAGCAGGCTCCGGCTCCGCAGTGCCAGTAGCTAATGGTATTTTCTTTTTCATCCAGAGCCACAGGGTCGCCGAAGAATACCGGGGCCTGGCTCAGCTTCATGCCTATCCACATGGACAAAGCCCCATATATATCCGCCTCGCAGGCTGCGGCAATTCCCTCGTCATTGAGCATGGACAGCACGCCGCACACCGGGGTGCCGTAGTCGGTAAAAAAGTCCGGCCAGCAGCGGGAAGCCAGAGCCCCTATGCCCCTGGCTTTTACGTAGTCCGCATAGGCTTTGTAAAGCCTGGCATAATCGGAAAGATTTTTTTCCGGCGTGCTCTCCAGGCGGCACATGGCGCAGAGGGACTTATCAAGAAATTCCTTACATTCCTCCTGAGTATAGCTCCTGGCCTTGCCCATCAGCTCCCGGGCCTCTATCGTCTCCAGTTCCGCCCCAAAGCCTTTTAGCAGCTCCGCATCCAAAGCCCGGCCAAATCCAAAGCCCTGGGGGGTATGGCCCACGGCTGCGATCTTCAGACTGCGCAAGGCTTTTTTGATTTTAGCAGCCCGGACAAAAGTGGTCACAGCTTTTCTCACCCTCGCCTCGTCGGGGCCGCCATACACATATTCATAGTTCCTTCCCAGATCCCTCATGGCATTTGCCGCAGAGTATGCCCCCGTCAGGGAGTTGAGGCACAGTCTGCCCCCCTTTGAATGAGGCTCCCGTAAGGTCCAAAGCAGGACCGGGCAGTCAAACAACGCCAGCAGCCTGGATATATAGGCGCTGTTTGCAAAGCTGATATTCTGGAAGACCAGAATATCAGGGCGCTTATCTGCGGCGAATTCCAGCATCTGTTCTACGCTGAGCAGCTTATCAGGTGGACATATAAAGCCCTCGTCCACAGAGCGCAGCATCTTCACGGATAAGTCAAACATCTTATCTGCGGTCTCCATATGATAGGTCGGTACAGCTACCGGGATATAAAGAGCGCTGATTTTATCCATTATTTCACCTCGCAGGCAATATAATTATTTTGAACTTTTAACGATTAAATTTATAAATTGATTTTTATGAGCAAAAACAGAACGAAATAAAAAAATAATTGAAAAATATTTGGTTTTAAATTATAATTAGTTTATTAAAATCTTTAATTTATTTGTTATTGAAAAGGAGCGATGTTTTAGATGCTGGACTTTTTGAGAGAGAAAAACCCTCAGCTTCCCCTGTTTGATGTAAGCTCCCCGGAGTTTGCTCCCTATGGCCGGCTGCTGGATGCTCTGGACTGTTCCCAGCTGAGAACAAAAATGGAAGAGCTGCCCATTCCAGAGAGCGGCAACTGCTATGTAGCCTCTGACGGCGGCCTGGAAAGTTTGCCTCAGGCAGAGAAAATAAGAAGGCTGGTTTTCGGGGATATGGATATCCAGTGCGGATACTGCAACGGCAGCGGCTATACCCTTAACGCCCTTGAATACCACAAATGCAGCGAGGTGAACTATTCCAGCACAGGTCTGGTGCTGCTGCTGGCCCTGCCGGATGATATTGAGCGGGGCCGGCTGGATTCCCGAAAAGTCAAAGGCTTCTATCTGCCGCCGGACACCCCGGTGGAAATATTTCCCCGTGTGCTGCATTTTGCGCCCTGCCGGGTGGACCGCCGGGGCTTTAACTGCCTGGTGGTTTTGGAGCGGGGCGTTAACTCGCCTCTTGATTACAGAGAGAAGAACGCCCGTGGGGAGGAAGCGCTCCTTTGGTTCAGGGGCAAATGGCTCATTTGCCACCCGGATTCGCCCCAGGCGGAAAAGGGCGCTTTCCAGGCTATCAGCGGGGAGAACATCCAGCTGCATATTTAGCCCATCTACTAAAAGCCCGGAGTCCTAAGGTCTCCGGGCTTTTAGTTTACTCAGCCGCCTTTGTCAGCCCTTTACCGCTCCGCTGGTCAGGCCGCTTATTATTTGCTCCTGGAATATCACATACCCCAGTATGGAGGGCACTATGGATATTACTATTGCGGCGTACATGGAGACATAGTCGGTGGAAAACTGATTTGTAAAATAGCGTATTCCCACCTGTATTGTCCTCAGTTTTTCCGATGAGACTATGAGGTTGGCAAAGACAAATTCGTTCCAACAGGTCAGGAACTGGAAGGTTGCTGCGGTGACTATACCCGTTCTGGCGAGAGGCAGACAGACATGGAAAAATCTTCCGTAAAATCCGCAGCCGTCTATATATGCCGCCTCTTCAATCTCCATGGGGATGGAGTCCATAAGGCCCCTGATAATGACAGTGGACATGGGTATGCCTATGGCACAGTACAAAAGGATAAGTCCTCCGTAGGTGTTGTACAGCCCCAGCTTGTTTATAATCACAAAATATGGCACCATAAGGGCGTTCAGGGGGACAAGTATGCCTATAGTGAAAAGGAGGAACATTTTCTCCCTGCCCCTGAAATTGAAGCGGGAAATACAGTAGCCGCTCATGCTGGCTATGGCTACGTTTATCAGTGTCGCCGACAGACCCACCACTACGGAGTTGAAGAGCATCCTGCCCAGGCCCGCCACTTCCAGAGCCTTTACATAGTTCTCCACCTGCCACACCTGAGGCAGGCTGAAGGGCGACTCAGCCAAAAATTCGTAGTTGGTTTTAAAGGAAGATATCACCAGCCACAGAAGGGGAAAGAGGGTATAGGCGGCAAAAAATATAATAAGTATCCATCTGAAAAAGTTTATCAGCCTGGCTTTAGCCGTTTTAGATCTTATACCGCTGCCCATCATAACACCCCCTTTGTATCAAGGCCGCTTATTTTGGCCGAGCGCTCCCTGAACAGTCTGCGGATACAAATGATGAAGATCGCCCCCACCACTATCAAAACGGCGGCCGAGGCGCTGGCCATTCCATAGTTGGCATCCTGAAGCTTTTTATACAGATAGAGGACGATGGTGGAGGTGGTATTTGCCGGCTGGCCGTTGGTAAGCATGTATACCTGCTCGAACTGGCGCAGGCCCAGAACGCTGGCCAGGGTAACGCAGGTGAGAAGCGAAGTGTTTTTTATAAGCGGGATAGTTATGTATATGGCCTGCTGGAAGTCCGTTGCCCCGTCTATGGTAGCTGCATCATAGTAACTGCTGTCTATAGTGGTGATGTCCGCCATCATTATGACCATGTAATAGCCTACATAAAAGACCCAATAGATGAGCACTGCCGGGAAAGCGGTCTCAAGGCCGCCCAGCCAGTCGCAGGCCAGTTCCCCCATGCCCATTGCTCTCAGCAGGCCGTTCAGCAGGCCCGTATCCGCATTATATATGCTGCGCCACAAGGCGGCAAGGGCAATGCCGGATATGACCTGGGGAAAAAAGTAGACCGTGCGGAAAAATTTCCAGCCTCTGGGCTTTCTCGAAAGGATGATAGCCATAAGCATGGCCAGGGGCACCTGTATGCCGCCCGCCACCAGAGCCCATATCAGATTGTTGATTATAGAGCGGGTGAAAGCCTTGTCCTTGAACAGGAGGGAGAAATTCCTCAGAGCATTGAACTCCGGGGAAGTAATCCCGTTCCATTTAAGCAGGCTTACCACCGCAACGTACAGCACCGGTATAACAAAAAACAAAAGGATCAAAACCACGGCCGGCGCCATAAAGGCTGCCAGAGCGCGTCGGTCGGATCTCGTGGGTTTCAATGGCTCTCCTCCTTTGCCGGGCTTCTTTTAGGATAAACCTTAGGGCGCAGCAAAGCCGCATCCTAAGGTTTATGCCAAGATTTCCTATTGGTTCAGACCGAGTTGTCAATCGCCGTCTGGAGCTGGTCCACGAAGCCCTGAGCATCCGTCTGGCCCAGGACCAGAGCCGAGAGGGCCGCCGGGAATTCCGTGGAGAAGGCGGTGGGCATTGCGCCGTTCACATGCAGCACGGAATAGCTGGAGTTATTGGCTATCTCGGTGAATTTCTGGCTGATCTCATTGGTGTCGGGGGAGGGAGTATACTTTATAAAGAACATTGCTCCGGAGCTGAGAGCCCACTGGGACACCCGCTCAGGCTCGGAGATATACTGAAGGAACTTGACCACGGCAGCTTCCTTGGCCGGGTCTTCCTGCTTGGCGCAAGCCAGGAAGCCCTGGACGGTGGTCACCACGCCGGTGCCGTCGCCCTTACCGCCTTCATACACGGGGTTGCGGGCTACGTCAACTATCTCGTTGAGACCCACTCCGTCAACGGCGTTCTCTTCCTTGTAGAAGTTGGATATCCACCAGGGGCCGTTTAGGTAGATAGCGGTGTCTCTGGACAGGAAGTGACCGTTCACATCCGCTGCGCCGGCGCTGACGGCTCCGTCAAAGGTGTAGTTATACATCTCCTTCAGAACCTCGGCAGCCTCTACGAAAGCGGGATTGGACAGACCGTCGGCATAGACGTCTTTGCCGCCTATAGCCTCAACTATGAGAGAGTACCACAGCATGGAAGTCCAGGCGTTTTCTCCCGCCATCTGGCCCACGGCGTTGTATCCCTTGGCCTTGATGTCCTTGAACATCTGCAGCATCTCATCATAGGTCTCGGGGAAGCTATCATAGCCGCACTCTTTCAGAATCTCCGTATTATAGCAGATGGGGAACACGGCGCTTTCAAAGGGAAGGATGCTAACTTTTCCGTCAACGCTCCAGGCATCGAAACATCCCTCGGTAAAGTTATCTCCCCAGCCCTCATCCAGATATGGGGTGAGGTCCATGAACTTGCCGGACTCGGCAAAACCCTTGATATCAAAAGTGGTATCCATGATGCTGATATCGGGGATATTGCCGGTGGTGACAAGGGTACGCAGCTTGTCCCTGTATGCCTGATAGTCGGTCTGCTCCTCAATGACCACCTTGATGGAACCGGCATTTTCGGTATTGAATTCCTCAACCATCTGGGCCAGATAGGCCGCCTTGGAATCGGTGCCGACCCATATGCACGGGAAGTTAATAATTATTTCTTCCTGGGCCGCAGGCTCTTCCGCAGTGTCAGCCGGCTCCTCCGCCGCAGGCTCTCCGCCGCAGGCGGCCAGTGACAGCAGCATCATTACCGCCAGAATCAATGCCAACAACTTTTCTGCTCTTTTCATTTTGCATCTCCTTTTCTTGAATTTGTCCTTATTTTAAGAGGAGAACTTGCCCCTCTTTGATTAATAGAGTTAAATAAATCGGAAAACAAATCAGGCTGCAACAGCCTATACAAAGATTATAGAAGCTATACTCTTTTTTGTAAAGTACCAATGGGCCATTATAAACGTAGATTTTACAAGCTGTTTTTTGTTGATTTATACTAATTTTTTCTCTCTAGGATTATTTTACCAAATTTTGGCAGAGCTTTAACATAGTTAATAAATTGCTTTATCACATATTGCCTATGCTGTAAAAAAGCCGGCTGTAGCTGCTGTCCGCTCTGAAGAATACCGGCGGGAAGGCCATAGGAGCTTCTACTGTCAGCTCCCCTCCCCGATAGCTTTTTCCCGTCCATAGATGCACCCAAGTCCCTTGAGGCAGCCAAAGGCTGCGCTGGGTCTCTCCCGGACGGACCACCGGGGCAACCAGTACGTCTTCGCCCAGCAAATATGAATATAAGTTTTTGTCGTATGCTCGCTCATCCTTCGGATTATCCAGGAAAAGGGGACGCATCACCGGCACTCCATGCAGGCTGTTTTCCCTGACGCAGGCTTTCATGTACGGGAGCAGGGCCGTGTGTATACGGCTGAGACGGGCCGCAGCCCCGATTATCTCCGGGGAGGAATATATCTGGACACAGCGGTCCGGCCTGTTGCCCTCATGAGTCCTCATAACCGGTGTGAAACAGGCGAACTCCAGCCAGCGCAGCAGCAGTTCCTCGTCTCTCTTAAGATGGAACAGGGAAGTATATCCCCCTGCATCGCTGCAATGTAGGCCGAAGCCGCTCATGCCCAGACTCAGCGCCGCCGTTATCACCGAGGGCAGCCCGTCGTCCTCGCTCCAGTCCACGCACTGGTCGCCTGCCCAGACCAAGGTCGCCTGAGCCTGGGTTCCTGCCGCTCCCGCCCGCATGAAAAAGACGGCCTCTCCCAGCAGCCCGCTCTCCTCCACAGCCTCCCGGTTGCAGCGGGCCCACAGTTCAGGCCAGCGGTTGTGCAGTTCCATGCCGCCGCCGCCAAAACAGACGGCGTCCGCCGGCAGATATTCGCCGAAGTCCGCCATCCAGCCTTTGAATCCAAGAGCTATGATGTTTTGCTTAATAACATCTTTATACCACGCAAAGGCCCGGGGCATGCTCAGGTCCACCACGCCGCAGTCGAACTCTCCGAAATCGAAGAGATAATCCGTCCCTTCCGGGTTTTTGACAAAATAGCCCTGCCGGGCGGCCTCGGCGAACAGCTCTCCGCCCTGGACAAGGTATGGATTTATGTAGGCCAGCCATGAAGTCCCGGGCATCCGGGCGATCAGCTTATCCAGCCCAGGATACAGCTCCCTGTTCCAGCGCCAGTCCCATTGCAGCCGCTTTCCAAAGGAAGTGATGCGCTTGCCCTCCCAGTCCTGTATCCAGACCGCAGACACGTCCATGCCGCCTGCAACGCAGCTGTTGTATACCTCCATTGCCCGCTCAGCGCCGCCCTGGACGCCCAGCCATATCCCTCTCATGGCCCAGTCCGGCAGCTCGGGCTGGCGGCCCAGCCTCCCGCTGAGCTTGCCCAGCAGCTCCCTGTAGTTCTCACCCCGGCCCAGCGCAAGGCGCAGCTCGGCGCTCCACAGCTCCAGTAGGTGGCAATCCTCCCGACTGAAATCCAGGCAGGAATAGCAGTAGTTTTCCAGAAGAGCAAAATACATACGGGAAGACACAAAGCTGGGCTGGGGAAAAAATGTGGTGTGATAATCGCCCCCGCCGCCGTCCAGCTGGTCGGCCAGCCGGGTTATCTCCGTGAGCTTGTTCCTGCCAACGCCCTGTTCCCGCGTCCATATGGGGAAGCGTCTGCCTCTCATATCCAGGGCGGAAAATTGCTCTCCGCCGCCCATGACGTGTTCCCCGGGAAAGGCCCGGAGCCTCAGATAGAGCCTGTTGTATCTCTCGTCTTCACAGCGCCCCCGTATAAGCAGCAGCCCGTCCTCCTCCCTGAGCTCCAGGCGGTATTCTCCACGAAGCCGGGGATGAGAGAGGATAATTTCCCCCTCGCAGATACGGCGCAGCTCCAGGGGAATAGCTGCCTCCACACTATCTTCAATGGTAAAATTTCCCCGATACATCTCTATTTTTTCCCGGCCAATGCCAAGGCAGACCGCAGGGTCTGTGCTGCTGTGCTCTATTATAAGGACGTCTTCCAGATAGAGGCTAAAGCCCGCCCCTGAGCTCTCCAGTCTGAACATATTCCACCTCCAGTTTATTCATTGTACCATTTATCCCCTTCTCCACTGTCCTGAGACAAGGTAATTTCCTTGAACACAGGCTCAATAACCAAGGAACTTAAAAGGCATACCGGCCCGGCAATAAAGGGCAGAAGCATGGGTACAAGATAGCAAACAAGCGCCCCGCCCCACAGCAGCAGGCTCAGCAGCGCCGTCCTCCAGAACTTGCTGACAGTGAGATACGCCACAAAATACACGCTGTCCTTCAGCCCGTTCTTAAAGCGTGAAACATAGGGAAAAACCCAGGGCAGCATGAGAAGGCCCGGCACAAAATATATCCTGCTGATAAAATACAGAACGGAGCCCTCTTCCACGCCCAGCCTTGAAAAGGCCCAGGCATCCGCAGCTCCCACCGACACGTACAGCAGGAAAAGTAGCCAAAGGTAAAGGCTGTCCTTAAAATTGCTTTTCAGCGCCCCGAAAAATACGGGGAGCAACCTTCCCCTGTCCCGGCGCACGCATTTTACAATGCTGTAGTAAAGCGCTGCGCTGGCCGGGCCGGCGCTTATCAGCGGCAGGGAGCATATGCTCCACAGTATCCCGGCAAAAATCAGGTCGATAAGGGAAGAGAGAGTTTCGTTCAATGGAGAATTTTTCAAATTCAGCACCTCTGTTTTGAGTTTAATTCAAGCTTCTTATAAAGTCAAGCTAACAATATATTCGCCATAGCCTCAATAACCACAAATTTTCAATGAATCTTTTATGTAATATTGACTATTGACAAGTTGCCCACAGGGTAATAAGATGCAATTACTTAAGGCTTTTAATCAATTTTTGCGAGGACAAAAAATATTGTATGAACGGGAGGAGGCACAAAACTGACATGGATTTAAAAGAGGTGTGTAAGGACATACGCTGCGACATCATGAGCAGCATAGGCCATTTGGGCAACGGCCATATCGGCGGCTGTCTGTCTGTAGTGGAGCTGCTGGCCGTGCTTTATTTTGAGGAGATGAATATCGATCCGGCTGAGCCCAAAATGGCTGGCCGGGATCGGCTGGTCTGCTCGAAGGGTCACGCCGGGCCCGCCGTTTACGCCGCCCTGGCCAACCGGGGCTTTTTCCGGAAAGAGGAGCTTCTCACTTTGAATCAGGGGGGCACCAATCTCCCCAGCCACTGCGACATGAACAGGACCACGGGAGTGGATATGACTACCGGAAGTCTGGGCCAGGGCTTTTCCTGCGCCGTGGGAGCAGCCCTGGGCGCCAAGCTGGAGGGGGACGGAGCCCGAGTCTTTGCCATTGTAGGCGACGGGGAGTCCCAGGAGGGGCAGATATGGGAGGCGGCAATGTTTGCCGCCGCAAAAAAGCTGGACAATCTCATAGGCTTTACCGACTACAACAAGCTGCAGATCGACGGCAGCGTCGCCGAGGTGAACGACATTGCGCCTCTGCCCGACAAGTGGGCCGCCTTCGGCTGGAACGTGATAGACGTAAAGGACGGAAACGATGTACAGCAGGTGTCCCAGGCGGTGAAGCAGGCAAAAGCCAATCTGGGCAGCGGACGCCCGACCATGGTAATACTTAACACAGTAAAGGGCTGCGGCGTATCCTTTATCGTAGAAATGGGGCCGGGAAACCATAACACCAACCTTACCGAGGAAGATGCCCGCCGGGCCATTGCGGAAATAAGAGGGGGTAAGTGAGATGGAAATGAGAGCAGTTTATGCCCAGTGCATGGCTGAGCTGATGAGACAGGACAGGCACGTATGCGTGCTGGATGCGGACTTATCCAAGGCCAGCGGTACAAGGGGGCTCTATCCCGAGTTCCCGCAGCAGATGTTCGACTGCGGAGTGGCGGAGCAGAACATGGCGTCCATAGCCGCAGGTTTGGCCAGCTATGGCTTCAAGCCCTATATAGAGAGCTTTACGCCTTTTGCCACCCGCCGCATCTGCGACCAGGTGGCCATCTCCATATGCTATGCAAAGCAAAACGTCAAGATAGTCGGCACGGACCCGGGCATATCCGCCGAGCTCAACGGCGGAACCCACATGAGCATGGAGGACGTCGGCGTGCTCCGCTCCATCCCTGGGATCGTGATATTCGAGCCGGTGGACCAGGTACAGCTGAAGGCCGCAATGCCGGTCATCAACGATTATGAAGGATGCGTGTATATACGCCTGTTCCGCAAGCAGCTTCCCGACGTCTTTCCACCGGACTACAGTTTCAGGCTCTTTGAGGCCGACAAGCTCCGCGAGGGCTGCGATTTGAGCATCTTCGTCTCCGGCCTGCTCACCGCAGATGTGCTGGAGGCCGCCGAGCGGCTGGCCGTTGAGGGCATCAGCTGCGAGGTGCTGAACATACACACCATAAAGCCCATAGACCGCAAGGCCGTCATTGAATCCGCCCGCAAGACGGGAGCGGCGCTCACCGTGGAAAACCACAATGTCATCGGCGGCCTCCACTCGGCGGTCCTGGAGGCCCTGGCGGAGGAGAAGCTCCCCGTATGTCGGGTAGGCGTGGAAGACCGCTTCGGCGAAGTGGGAAAAATGCCCTATCTCCGGCAGGTAATGGGACTGACCATAGAAAACATTATTGCTACAGCCAGGCGGGCCCTGGCGCTGAAATAAGGAGGCAGACATGAAAATTGCAATTGGCAGCGATAAGTCCGGCTTTCTGGTAAAGGAAGCTGTAAAGAATTATCTTCAGTCCTCCGGCTTTGAATTTGACGATCTGGGTACATTGGACGAACAACAGCCGAAGCCCTACTACCAGGTGGCCGGAGAGGTAGCTCCCCGGCTGCAGTCCGGCGAATATGACCGGGCGATACTTATCTGCGGCACCGGCGCAGGAATGAGCGTGGTGGCAAACAAATTCAAGGGCGTATATGCGGTGGCCTGTGAGGGCCTGTATTCGGCAAAGATGTGCCGGGCAATAAACAACGCCAACGTCCTGTGCATGGGGGGCTGGATCGTAGGTCCGGAAATGGCGGTGGAAATGGCAAAGGCTTTCCTTTCCACCGGCTGGTGTCAGGATCTGGAGGACTGGAGAGCGGAGAACATGAGGAAATTCGCCGTTCAGCTGGGTGCTCTTGAGGACAGGATATATGGGGATTGAATTTGTATATTCTCAGCCGGTAAAAATTTTCTTCGGCCAGGGTCAATTTGCACGCATAGCCGAGGTGATTTCCCAGCTTGGCCTGCACAGGTGCATCATCGTCTGCGGCCGTCATTTCTCCTCCAGAGCCAAGCTGATGGAGGAGAGAATGAGCGAGATATGCGGAGTCTTTGACGGGGTCAGGGAGAATCCTCAGTTGTCCGGCATAATAGAAACCGCTGCTCTTGCCAGGCTCAAGGAAGCCGACGGTATTATCGGCGTGGGCGGCGGCAGCGCCATCGACACTGCAAAGTTCGCCTCCATGCTGGTCCGGGCTCCCGGCGAGACCCTTTCCTATTTCAAAGGAGATATCCCATTTCCGGCGGAGCACCTGCCTGTGATAGCCGTCCCCACCACCGCCGGAACAGGCAGCGAGGTCACCCAAGTTTCTGTGGTGAGCCACGGCAAGGAGAAAAAGACCTTCAACACCCCGGCCTTCATGCCTTTGGCGGCCGTTGTGGATCCCGAGCTGAGCGCCAGCGTCCCCGGTCGGACTACGATAAACACCGGCCTTGACGCCATGGCTCACGCTCTGGAGGGCTACTGGAGCCGCAACCACCAGCCGATATCCGACATTATGGCTATAGAGGCGGTTCGGCTGGCGCTGGAGAATCTGGAGCGGGCCTATCTGGACGGCTCCGATATGCAGGCAAGAAGCGGCATGGCCCTTGCGGCTCTTATGGGCGGACTGGCCTTTGCGCTGCCAAAGACCGCCGCCTGCCACGCATGCAGCTACCCCTTGTCCGAGGACTATGGGCTTCCTCACGGCGAGGCCTGCGCCTTTACTCTTGACAGCTTCGTGAGAATAAACGCCGACGAAAGGCTGGAGGAGCTGAGCCGCAGGGCAGGACTTTCAGGCTGCGAGGAACTGGCTCTGCGCATTGCCGAGCTCAAGCGGCTGGGCGGGCTCAGGGATAAGCTGGAGCAGCTGGAAGGTCTCGATTTGGACAAGCTTGTATCTGACTGCCTGGCCCATCCCCTGATGAAGAACAATCCCGTGGCTATGGACAGGGACAGTCTCAGGGAACTTTTTGAAAATCTGAAATGAACGAAAAATTGGCTGATTCCGGTATGATTGCCGGCATGGTCATATCCTGGTCGGTATATTATGCCGTGTCAAAGCTGGTGGTGGACATCAGCGGTTCGGTGTATCTCACGGGCTTCATGCTGCGCCTTGCCGCACTGGTTTTCCTGAGCGCCCAGCTCTTGGCTAATAAAGGCTTCGCCCGGCTTTTTCACCAGGGAAAATCGGTATTCATCCTTTTGCTTATCGGCGTATTCGGATTCCTCCTGGACCTGTTTGCAAACCTGGGATATGCAGGAGGCTCCCTCGGCACCGGCACTGCCCTTCTCAAAACCGACGTGCTGATGGTGAATATCGCTTCGGTGTTCATATACAGAAAGAAGCTATACCTCACCGACTGGCTGGGCAGCCTGGTCATGCTCTCCGGGGTGCTGATGGTGCTGGGCGTGGATTTGAGAAATCTGAATTTCAATTTAAGCGATCTGTTTTTTATCGCCAGCGCCCTCTGTGTCTCCGCAAACGCCTTTATTATCAAGGCTGCTCAGGAAAAATACCACGAGGACTCGGAAATGATCTCCAATTACAACAACCTGGTGGTCCTGTCGCTTTTCGCTCTGTCATGTCTGCTGCGGGGAGATTTTGCCGTGGCGGACGCCGTACTCCTGAAGGAGACTTGGTGGTTGATACTGCTGGGCGGGCTGGGCCAGACCGGAATCTACTATTTCTACTACCGGAATCTGCGCCGCCATGAGGTGTGGCTCGTAAAGCTCTATCTTCTCCTAATGCCGGTGCTCAGCTGCTTTATAGGCGTCTTTTTCCTTGGCGAACTCCTGAACTCTGAAAAGCTTTTGGGAATATTGATAGTTCTGTCAGGCGCTGTTATAATATTGCTGAGAGCCAAACTACACCATATACGGCAAAGCTGATATCCTTTTTGGAGGGGCAGAGAGATGTATCACGAAGGCGATAACATGATGGGCGTCAAACGCACCAACCGCAGCGCAGTTTTGAGCATACTTCACCAGCAGGGGGGGCTGTCCCGCAAAAGGCTTGCGGAGAGCATAAGGCTGACTCCGGCGGCAATAACGAAAATCGTGGGGGAACTTCTGGAGGAGAGGCTGCTGCTGGAAGGCCACACCCTGACCGGGGGCGGCGCCGGCCGCAAAGAGGTGCTGCTGCAGCTCAACCCTCGGGCTTACTGCGCCCTCGGCCTGTTTATCAACCTCCGCCAGGCAATGATATCAGCAGTGTGGCTGGACGGAACGGTGATTTTTTCCCAGGAGCTGGAGCTGGAGAGCGGCGTGCCCGCCAACAAGCTTACAGAGCGGCTTGCCGCTAAGCTTACTGAGCTGATAGCCCTACATTCCATACCGCGCCAACAGATACTGGGCTTGGGGGTGGCCATTCGGGGCATCACATCTGAGGACGGCATGAGAGTCAAAAACAGCTTCGGAGTTTTTGAAGATGAAAACTACCCGCTGGCTCAGCGGCTTTCAAAGCTCACAGGCTTCCAGGTCGTCATGGCCAACAATGTGCGGGCCCTCTTTGCCGCTCAGATGTTTATGGCCAGGGAGAAGGACCTGACCTCCCAGTTTTTCCTCCGCTGCGAATACGGCATAGGCGCATCCCTGTCCATCCAGGACAAAATATGGTGCGGCAGCAGCCAGCAGTGCGCTGAGATCGGCCATATCCCGGTGGTGCGCCGGGGCGGAAAGCCCTGCTCCTGCGGCA
Source organism: uncultured Oscillospiraceae bacterium (assembly GCA_944387735.1). Classification (GTDB taxonomy): domain Bacteria; phylum Bacillota; class Clostridia; order Oscillospirales; family Oscillospiraceae; genus Limivicinus. Next base: position 7,719 of record CALXGF010000158.1, on the reverse strand, counting down.
AATGCGGCTGTCTGGAGACCATAGCTTCTCCCTCCGCCATCCTGGAAGACGCCCTTGCCGCCCTGTCTCCAGAGACTACGCCCATACTGTGGGCCGTCAGCCTCAAAAAGGGGAGGGAAAAACTGGCTCTTGAGGATGTTCTTGAGGCCGCCAGAAATTCCGACGCCGGCGCCGCCGCTATTGTAGACCGGGCGGTGGAGGCTCTAAGCAGCGCTCTTAAAGCCGTGATATATATCCTAGACCCCGGTAAGATCGTTCTATACGGCAGGATGTTTGAAAATTCCTATTATCTTGCCCGCCTTCTCTCCGACTTGGGCGAGGGCGTGGATGCCGGCCACACGGTGCCGGTGGAAAAAAGTCAATACAACCAGCTGCTGGAGGACAAGGCTGCGGGCCTGCTGATGGTGGAGCACTTTTTTGCCAACGGCGGGATGAAGTGAGCCGTTTCCAGCCGCCCGCTTTTTGGGGGGATAAAATTGACGGAAATAATACAGGGAAAGGACAAGCTTCAGCTGTATGCAGGCGGGGCATATCTGCTCCGCCACGACAGCTCCAGCCCCTTTGTCACAGCCGTATACAGGCAGAAAGTATATAAGTCCAGCCGGGGAATACATAAAAGCGTACAGCAGGAACTGAAACGCATTGAGCTGCGCAGCCTCAGCCCTCAGGGCGGGGCTCTGTGTTTTTCCGGCGGCGGACATGCGTTGACAATGAATCTCAGGGAACATGAGCTGGGTTGGCGTCTTGAATTTCAGGGAGAACCCGGCTGGTCTTACGAGTTTTCCCTCCCCTCTTTTCCGGGGGAGGCGGTATTCGGCGGCGGAGAGCAGTACCGAAAGCTTAATTTGAGAAATGAACGTGTATCTAATTTCGTCTCGGAGCACATCAAGGCCGGCACAGTAGTGCCGGCGTGCGGGAAATAAAAACACGCTTGCGGCCCGGACCGTAGTTTGCTATACTTTTCTTGTCAGTTCCACGAAAGCGTCTTAATGCAACTTAATGCAAGAGGAGTGTTATTGTGATGATAAGAAAAATCATCTGCCTGCTGCTTTGCCTTGCGCTGATGGCCGGGCTGCTTTCCGGATGCAGCGGCGATGTGAGCGAGAGCCCCCAGGAGAGTTCCGGGGCCGTAGATGTGAATGAGGATATGCCGGAGGACGAGCTTTCACGGGCGGTCTGGTACGGTTTTGCCCAGGACAGACCCGCCGATGACCCGGTGAGCGAAAAGGATATGGCCCAGCTGCTCCGGGGCATGCTGGAGCTCTATGACCCGTCTCTGGTGAGCTCCTGGGACGACATGACGGCGCCGGCCACCGACGAAGCCATCTACAGGGACTACGGGGCAATGATGCTCCTGTATGCTGCGGAGCTGATGGACTGCGCAGTATTCACCTACGGCACCCAGGCGGACCCCATGGGATTGGTGGAGGGCGACCCTTTTGACCAGCCTATTCGTGGCGGCTACACCCTATTCGAGATATACGGCATCAACTGGGAGGACACCTGCCCTTCCTTTGCGGAGATGGGCCATGAGTGCAACTATCTGAACTCCTGCGAGGCCTTTGTGATAAGCCGCTTCTCCCTGGTGAGCGGCAAACCCCTGATGGAGCCGGAGGGGACGGACATGGGCTTTGACCGGCCCCTGGAATACGGAGACGCCGCCCTTGCCGTACTGCGGCTGTATGAGAGCTGCTCCGGTCCGGCGGCGGCCATAATGGAGACGGAGGAGACAATAAGCTATGCTCGGCAGCTCCTGACCCAGGCCCAGCAGCGCCGGGAGGAGATATTAAACAGCGAGACCCTGGTGGAATATACCGGCACCGCCTACTATGTCTCCAACGAGGGCGATGACGGCAACGACGGGCTCAGCCCGGAGACTCCCTGGCAGAGCATAGAGCGGGTGAATAATGCCGCCCTCCAGCCCGGAGATGCGGTGTTCTTCCGTCGGGGGGACACCTGGCGTGCCGTGCCGGTGTATACCCAGACCGGCGTGACCTATTCGGCCTACGGCCAGGGAGCCAAGCCCCGTATCATTTCCTCCCCGGAAAACGGCAGCGGCGCAGACAAGTGGCAGCTCTGGTGGGAAGGCGAGAACGGGGAGAAGATATGGGTATATTACAGGGATATGCCGGACTGCGGAGCCCTGGTACTTAACGGCCAGGACTACGCCCGGAAGGTGATGGGCTTTTGGAACGGCAGCGAGTATCTGAATTTCCCGGGAGACGCAATCAGCGGAGGGATAGACGACAGCATCAGCAACGAGGAGCTGCTGGGACAGGAGCCCTTTGTGGTGGAGCAGCAGCTGGCAGAAGATATGACCTTCTTCAACCAGGCAGACAGCAAGCTGCCGGATTCCCTGCCGGTGTACCTCTTCGGCTGGAACGCAGAGGAGGGACTGGCAGATTCCTCAGGGCCTCTGTACTTACGCTGCGACAAGGGCAACCCCGGCGAGCTGTATGAGGAGATAGAGTTCCTCACCCAGGTGGGCCTGTTTGACGATCCCGCATCAGGCGTGGTGCTGGATAATCTGTTTATCGGCTACGGCAATGCGGTGATAGTAAACAGCGGCCTGGATGTGACGGTGCAGAACTGCGAAGTAGCCTGGGTGGGGGGCATGGTGTCCTCCTATGCCCTGGAGAGCGAAACGGCCAGCAGCAGAGGCATACAGCGACTGGCCGACACGCTGACCACCTGCTCCAGCAACACCAGCTTTATAAATAACTATATCCACGAAATGCACCATGCCGGCGTAGGCGTGGAGATATTCACGGAGCAGAAGGCCGGAGCAGAGATGAACTGCGAGAACATTACAGTCTCCGGGAACCTTCTCTACCACTGCGGCTCAGGAGCCCTTTTCTTCAACTGGGACGAGGAGCCCAACCCCAACCATATGTTCCGCAACGTGGTTTTTGAGGACAACTATATACTCTTTACCGGCATGGACGGCTGGCTGGACAACGGAGACGCCCCGGCCTTTGCCGACGTGGGCGGGCCCAATATGCAGGAGGGCTGCGCCGTTAGGGACAATGTGTTCTTTATGTCCCGTACGCCACTCATCCAGATAGACACCTATTCGTCGGAATATCTGTTGGATTTTGAGGGGAACAGCTATCTCCAGCACGCCTCCGAGCCGGTGGTCGTCAGCTATTCCGGGGATGTGACCGGAAGCTTCAGCGACGGGGAGGAAGTTCTCGGCGTCCTTGACGACTCCTCGGGGAGCGTCACCCTGCTGTATGCAGACGGCTGGGACACTCTGGGCTGGTGATAAAAAAAGTCGGGGTCGCCCGTTTTACAATTTCAGTAAAACGGGTGGCCCCGGCTATAATTTTTTACGGAGCGGTGTCTGGTCCTCTTGTCCCGTTTATCACCTGTTGGTGGGCCAAGAAATCCGGCTGTCCCGGATTTCCCAAAGAGGACGGGACTCTCTGCATACGTGTTGCGGCATAAGCTTTGCCTGCGTCAGGTCTTGTTCGTAAAAAGGGTTCCGGGCGCTTGTGAGGAATATGCGCCGGAATATTTTACATCAAATGCACCTTACGCCGTTGCCAACTTGCGTCCGGGAAGCCTTTGGGGATGGATGACACCAGACCGGGATGTGCATCGGAAATCACCGGTCAGGGTGTGTGAAAGCAACGCTCCTGCAAACTGCGAAACAGCGACGGATAGGTATTCACAATATATAGCCGCCTGGACGCACCTTCTACTCGGGCTATAAAAATACTGTATTGAGGGTAAAGCACACCTTTACAAGCTGCTATTCCGACGGCAGGCGTGTGCAGGTGGCCCGGACAGGCTTCTGGCACTGGCCAGAGGGCAAAAAGAAAATATGCGCCTGTGCGGCGGGTGCTACTGCAATGATTACAAGGGTTAGAGCCTGTGCCAACACCCGATAATTCTTTTGGAAACTGGACGCAGAAGTTTTATCTTGATAACTTTCAACAGCCTACACGTGAAAGCCATAAAACACAAGGCTATGATATTACGATCAGGGATAAAGACAGAGAAACATTAACCTTCCACGGGGTAATATACTCCGGCAGCGATAGAATGTATTTCTATCGATTTTATACCTATGAGCATTCCGAAGACGAAGCAAGAGAGATGATAGCAAAAGGTGGGGAAGTTAGTTTTTATATTGAGGAAAGAGAGAGACGAACAACATCGTATCTTTTTACAGTAGATTGCACAGGATTTGATGAAGCGTATAAGTTGTTAGGTTAAAACATGCGGGAGGCTGAACCGGATGCAGCTTCTTGTGAAGCGGCATCCAGTGTGGCCCTGATTATGCAAAAATCTGCTTTTACGGATATATGGTTTTGTTTTGTACCGGGGAATTATTCGATTCCCTGCTGCTTGCACCAGATGTCCATTACCAGGTTCACAGGCAGGTGCTTCACCAGCCGGACCTGCCGCCGCACCGGGGCGCCCAGGATGGAAACTGACTTGCCCTTTTTCAGATCCTTCATAGCCTGCTGGGCTACTTCCCAGGCCTCGTACCAGCGGTCTACATACTTTATGTAATCGTTGTGTTTGGCATGGGCCTGGAACTCCGTTTTGATCCAGCCAGGGCACACGCACATGACGCTGATACCCCGGTGACGCAGCTCTCTCCCAATAGCCCTGGAAAAGCTGAGGACATAGCTCTTGCTGGCACCGTAGACAGCCTGATAGGGCACCGGCTGCCAGGAGGAATTGGAGCCCATGTTGATTATGTGGTCGCCCGACTTCATATAGGGCAGGCTAACATGGCACATTGCAGTCAGTGCAAGGCTGTTGAGCCGGGCGCTGGCAAGCTGGGCCTTCAGATCCTGCTCTTCAAAGGGGCCAAATACGCCGCAGCCTGCGGCATTGATAAGCATGGCGATCTCCGGCTGGGCCTGGGCCAAAAGCTGCTGGTATTTGTCGATGCTGTCCGTATCATTCAGATCAAGACAAACCGGGCGCAGGGTATTCCGGCACTGCTTCCCCAGCTCTTCCAGCCGGTCGGCTCTTCTGGCAATGGCCCAGATCTCATCATAGTCATACTCCTTGTCAATGGCAAGCAGCAGCTCCCGGCCGATGCCTGAGCTTGCACCGGTAACAACGGCAATCTTCACGATCACACACCTCGATTTCTTTTGATGGACATATCATAACATAAATCCCGGCGTCAAACAAGCGGACCGGGCTGCCTGTTTGGCCTTTTGTCAAAGTGCTGCCGGGAAACAAGGCCGTACCCCAACAGGCGAAGCGGCACATATAGCTCTCAGTATTCTCATATAAATTAAGCACGAGAGTATGGGGAGTGGTGTATTTGTATACAAATATCGAAGAGCGGGCCTGCGATCTGGCCGCATACATCATTGATAACCGGGCAACCGTCCGCTCCGCCGCCACAGAGTTCGGCATTTCCAAATCAACTGTACATACGGCAGTAACGTAATAGAACGCTTACTTTGGATAGTCAAGTAAAATCAAGGCTTTCTCAAAAACCCACCGTTCCAAAATGGCGGCTGATTTGCCCTAAGTTGTATATGAACGAAGCAGAATATGATGCAAATGAACCACGCCCGGCGATAGTCCGGGCGTGGTTTGCTATAGATGTTTCATTCAGTAGGATTTTTAAAGCTGAGTACGATTGCTGCTTGCATCCATGTCAAAGGATGATTATACCGTGTCCCAGCTTCTGGGAATGGCGGACAATTAACACTTTCAAATACGGGCTGATGCTGCTACTACATATAAAAAGTGGATAACATTTTCATATCCTCGGGCAATAGAGAAAAAAGTGCTAAATTGACTGTTAATCGCTTTGGTCGTAGATATTTATTTAGCTTCTTAGAGCATTCTTGTCAATACTTTTACTAAGCATTCGTAGCTTGATGATGTTGAAACAATATCGTTACTTCCGGGCGCATTGATACTCAAGCCCCAACAAATGTTACTCGTGTTATAATAATCTAACAGAGCTCGCTCGTAAGCTCCGCTTGGCTGAGAATAGGATTTGCCATCGATTGCCCATCTCCAGCTTCCAATTGCTTCGTAAACAAAACTATCTATTACAATGCCAGACAAATGATAGCTTGAAAAGTTGCTATTATGAATGGTACGAATATGTTTACATGTATCATAGAGCAGGCCATTACTGCTTCTGTTCTTCTGAGCCATAGCTTCTTGCTCTGCCTTAGGATTTGTGGATTTCCAACTGCCGCCAGTATTTGAATCTGGATACTTGTAACTTCCATCCAAATTTTTAAATGCCGGTACAATCTCAAAATACATTCCGTCAGAAAACAAAATTTTTACAACTTGTCCATCTGCACGAACGTCACTTCTTGGATAAGAATTCAGAATGGCATTTCGGATTGCTTGCAGTAACTTTGATTGACTATTTCCGCTTAGATTATTATATCGGTCAAAAAGGTTACTTGGAAGCTCAACTAGAATATCGACATCACTTGTGTCGATGGCGGTGTTCCTTCCATAGCTGCCCACATAAAGACTATGTAGTTTGTCGCTTGTAGAATTCCAAAATTCTATGTTAATAGCTTTTGTAACTGTGTGGTAACGGAGAGAAATAAGTTTTCTAATATCAGAAGAAATTATTTCTCCATGTTTTTGGACTCTATCGCTCATTTGTTTCCCTCCTTAATGATTGCGGAAGAAATAGATCAATTTCTCCATTTGCAAATGTATTGTCCTTTTTCACCTTCAACGCTTCGCTTGCCTTGCCAACTGCTTTATCAGTCGTAGTTGGTGCCTCAAGATAAATGTTATCAGTTTCCGTTACTAGCTCATTATATTTCATGAGAAGGTTTTCTACAGTGTTGCTCTGAAGCTTAATTTCTGTTAAAAGCACTTTATACTTGTCTCTTACGGCAATCAGTTTATTTGCGGTCGCTTTGTGTGAAACGACAAGCTTCTGTAAATCAAAAGATTTGTAATATGCGGTAATATAAACCGTAGCAAAAGACGCTAAGGTTGAAAACAATTTAAGCCAAAGAGGATCAGAAAATATTATAGTCATGATTCCAACTGATGTAATAGAGGCCGCACAAATATTTATTGTCTCCAGTTTTTTAAACTTTTCGGCATAAATATCCGCTTGCTTTTCTTGTATCTTATGCGACCATACAACTCCACTATAAGAATCTCTCACAACATCTTCCAAAACCTGGTAATTATCAATCACGAGCTTATCACCTTTTTTCGAGATATTAATATTGATTCAAGCCTAGGCTATAGAGTTTGAAAAAATAGCATATTAATTTGACATCAAGCAATCCTCAACTTTATTTCCACAAGACCCCGGAACAAATGTAACCTTGGCAGGATCTCCGATATCTAGGACATCAATTTTCGCCTTTAGTTTTTTGGGGTTGTCAATATGTGCACAGACATATCTTCTTCTAATGGGCAGTGAAAATGTGTTTTCCCATAGATTAACTGTAACAGTTGTTACAAATTGAATTTCATATTCATTATCCCAATAATTTAAAAAAGTCTCTTTAATTACTTTATCGATAATAAAATTACAAGAAAGAGTATCCCAAGAAGACTCACAAATGCCTCCACAAATCAATTCAGAGATATACTCTAAGTCTTCAATCTGTGTCTCAGTGACCGTACTGGGGATTTTTATTTTTCTAGAGAAATATTTTTCGACATTCAAAACTTGGGCATAAAATGAAATTGCTTTATCAATTGAACGGTTATCTATTTGATCTGTAGCTTTTAAAT
>CALXGF010000157.1 GCA_944387735.1 uncultured Oscillospiraceae bacterium | reverse complement strand
GCCACCCAGACCGCCGCTTCCTACCGGGCCGAGGCTGAGGTCATCTTCGACCACCTGATAGCTCCCACAGTGAACGAGCCAGGCTTCACCGCCATGGCAGCAGAGTCTGCAAAGAAGGTCATGGGTGAGGATTGCCTTGTCCACCAGCCTGCCGTCACCGGCGGCGAGGACTTTTCCTTCTATCTGGAAAAGGCCCCCGGCGCTATCGCTTTCATGGGTGTGCGCAACGAGAGCTGCGGCGCCTGCTGGGCTCAGCACCACGGCAAGTACAATGTGGATGAGTCCGTCCTGATAAACAGCGTGATGCTCTATGCCCAGGTAGCTCAGGACTTCAACTCCGGCTGCTGAGTTTTTATTCATAAACTAAATAGTTCTTCAAGCCCCGGCCTTTACCGGGGCTTGAAGTTTTCCTGCTGCAATGCTTTTCCCGGGAAAAATTATTTCCCTTGTATGGAGGAAAACATTGTGATATAATTTCCGCTGATATCAGCATAAAGAGGTTTTTTATCCATGATAGCGACTGTTGTAAACGTATTGGCCATCATTGCCGGAGGCACTATCGGCGTGCTTTTCGGCAACAAAATTGGGGACAAATATTCCAAGGGCCTGATGACCGTTATAGGGCTCATTACTTTCACCATAGGCATACAGAGCGTTATGGGCTCCCAGAATACCCTGGTGGTAGTGGTGTGCCTGGTGCTGGGCACTCTGCTGGGTATGCTGATGAAGCTGGACGACGCTATCAACACCTCGGGAGACTGGCTGAAGTCAAAGCTGGCCAACACCAAATTTGGCAGCGGTCGTTTTGGTGAGGCTTTCGTCACCTGCACCATACTCTTCAGCGTGGGCACTATGACAATACTGGGCTCCATTCAGGCGGGCCTGAACCACGATTACACCATCCTGTTCACAAAGAGCATCATGGACTTCGTCAGCTGCCTGGCCTTCTCCTCGGCTCTTGGCCCAGGAGCAATCTTTGCCTGTATCCCGGTGCTTGTTGTCCAGGGCTCCATAACTCTGCTGGCTTCTGTTGTAGCTCCTATCCTTACTACTGAGGTAGTGGCAGAGATGTCTGCCGTGGGTGGAGCCATGTTCCTGGGTATGTCGGTGAACCTGTTGGGACTGAGACAGGAGAGCGTAAAAGTGGGGGACATGCTCCCGGCCATTATCCTGCCTGTGCTCTATTTCCCCCTTGCAAACCTGCTGGGCATAGGCTGAGGCGCATAAGCATACTGAGAGAATTTATACCGGTCCCGGAGCAATGTCTATTGCCCCGGGACCGGTTTTGTTTTATACTTGTTATATAAACTTTTGCTTTGACGCTGCGGAAAAGGATGGGCCGATACAATGACTGAATATGCTGGATATATGGGAAAACTGCTGCTGATTGACCTGGACGAGGGAAACGAAAGGGAATACCCGTGGACGGACAGAGACAGGGAACTGTACATAGGCGGGAAGGCCGTGGCTTCCAAGATAATGTACGATAATTTTACCGGCAGGGAGGAGCCGCTCTCCCGGGAGAACATGGTGATAGTGTCCACCGGCCCGGTGACCGGTACTTTCGCCCCCTCTTCCAACCGCTTTGACATCTCCTCTCTCTCTCCGCTCACCGGGCTTACCACATCCTCCAACTGCGGCGGCGACTTCGGCTTCTATTTGAAAAAGGCTGGACTGGACGCCCTGATAATCCGGGGCAAAAGCGATAAGCCTATTTGGATAGAGATAAACGAGCAGGGCGTCGAATATCACGATGCAGGGGACCTGTGGGGCATGAAGACAGGGGAGACGCAGACGGCGCTAAAGAAAAAGCTGACGGAGCTTAAGGGCCCCAAGGGCCGCTACGGCATGCTGTGCATAGGTCCTGCCGGGGAGAATCTGGTGCGTTATGCCGCAGTCATAAGCGGGGAGAGGGCCGGAGGCCGAGGCGGAATAGGCGCCGTTTTGGGCAGCAAGAACATAAAGGCTCTGGTGGCTACCGGCAGCAGGGAGATAAAGATATATGACAAGTCTAAGGCCATGGAGCACCACAAGAAGTGGACGGCTGCGCTTAAGGCCCATCCCATAACCGGCTCCCAGCTGCCAAGACTGGGCACGGCCAGCCTGGTCAGCCCCATGGAGATGAACGGTCAACTGGCTACCCGGAACTTCTCCGCAGGCCGCTTTGAGAGCTTTGAGAAGGTCAGCGGCGAGGCTCTGGCCGAGGAGGAGAACAAAGGCAACAGCGGCTGCCTCTCATGCCCCATACGCTGCACCCGCACGGTGGAAGTGGACGGGAAAAAAGTTAAGGGACCGGAGCTGGAGACCCTGGGACTCTTTGGGGCCAACCTGCTCAACGACAACCTGAAGCTGGTGTGCCGCTGGAACAACGAGCTGGACGAACTGGGCATGGACAGTATATCCTGTGCCGGGACCATAGCCTGGGCAATGGAGGCAAACGAAAAGGGGCTGTGGGACAACGGCCTGAAGTTTGGTCAGGTGGACTATATTTCCCGACTTTTGGAGGACATAGCCTTCCGCCGGGGCATTGGAGACCAACTGGCAGAGGGCTCAAAACGCCTCAGCGACAAGTACGGCGGCAAGGACTTTGCCATCCAGTCCAAGGGCATGGAGCTGTCCGCCTACGAGCCCCGGCGGGCTGTGGGCCAGGGCCTGGGCTATGCGGTGTCCAACCGGGGCGGCTGCCATCTCAACGGCGGCTACCTGGTGGTGCTGGAGGGTCTGGGACTGAACATCGACTCTCAGACGCCCAAAGCCAAGGCTCAGCTGTGTATGTTCATGCAGGATTTCATGGAGTCCATATCCCTCTGCGGCCACTGCCTCTTTACCTCTTATGCAGTTTTCCCCGGCTTCCTTATCAGCAAACCCAACAGCCCCATATCCAGATTTGTAAACTTTATCATACCCCACTGCGGCTGGGCCGTAGGTATGCTGGACAGGTTCCCGGCTATGGCCTGCATGAACATGCCTTTGATACCCTATACCTATGAGCTGAAGTATGCCGTAGGCATGAAGATGAACATAGGTAAGTTTCTGCGCATAGGCGAGCGCAGCTACAATGTAGAGAGGGCGGTGAACGCCCGCTTCGGGGTGTCTGCGGACAGCGACAAGCTGCCAAAGCGCCTGACAGATGTATTGCAGGACCCCAAGGACCCCAGCAGCAGGGTGCCTCTGGAGCGCATGAAGCGCATATACTACAATACACGGGGCTGGGGAACCGACGGACTGCCCGGCCGGGGCAAGCTGAGAAGGCTGAAAATCGTATGAAAGTTAAGGTAAAGCTTTTCGGCCTGTTGCGAGTGGACAGCGGGCTAAGAGAACTGGAGCTGGAAGCAGACACGGTGAGGGATATATACCCGAAGCTTCTGGAGGAAATGCACAGGCGGGATCCAGGCTGCACTTTTGTGGAGAAGGATCTTAGAGGCTGTGTAGTTGCAGTGAACGACAGGCGGGCAAAGCCCGGCACCAAGCTCTCCCCTGGGGACGTGGTCTGCCTCCTGCCACCGGTGGCCGGCGGATGATAAAGAAATTATGTAAACTAAATCGGCAGACCACAAGGTCTGCCGAAATTTTTTTATCTAGAGCTGAAACAAAAACAGATATTCTCGGGTATTAGAGGTGAAAGGCCTTTGAGAGAGGAGCGATGGACGGAGATGTTCACGGAGGAAGAATTTGAGGCCGCAGCCCGCCGACATATGGACGGGATATTCCGACTGGCGTTAAACTATATGGGCAGCTTTTCCGAGGCGGAAGATGTGACTCAAAACGTACTGATACGGCTGTATAGAACAAAGAAGAGCTTTGAGAGCCCGGAACATCTGCGCTACTGGCTGGTGAGAGTGACCATAAACGAGAGCAAACGCATGCTGCTGTCCCCCTGGAGACGGGCGGAGAGCCTGGAGCTGTTGGAGGACAGTGTATCTTTGCCGGAGGAGAAGAACCGGGAGCTTTTCCGGGCGGTGATGTCACTGCCGGAAAAATACCGGGCGCCCTTATACCTTTACTACTATGAGGGCTATTCCACCAAGGAGCTGGCGGGGCTTCTGAAGCTCCCCGGAAGCACGGTGCGAACTCGGTTAAGAAGGGGACGGGAGCAGCTGAAAGAGAGTTTGGGAGGCGCTGAAAATGTTTGACAAGGAAAAATATATGGATTGCTTCTCTCAGGTTCGGGCCCCGGCGGATGCGCTGGAGAAGGTACGGGAGCGTTTAAGAGGGGGCGGTATGCCAAGGAACTACCGCAGCCTAATCATAGCTGGGGTACTTGTTCCGCTGTTTGTCCTGACGGCAATGGCGGCGGGGCTAAGCGGCGTTTTCACCCGGACCTTGGAGGAGGGAGAAAAGCTGGAGGGCAGCATGAGTGTCAGTTCCGGGAACGTAAGCCGGGAAGAAAAGAACGTCAGCATAGACGGGGCAAGCCTCTGTGTCAGCTTCGATATACAGGGAGAGTGTAAAGAGGTGTATTTCAGGCCCGGCTGGCTGCCGGGAGAGGAGCATCCCTCATATACCGATGAGGAAGGTTACAGCAATATAATTTACGGCACGGAGGGAAACAAGGGGGATATACTGTGCAGCGTTACTGTGTACACAGGCGAAAAGCTGAAGGATATGAATTATTTCTTTTCCGGGGAGACCAGACTGCTGGTCCAGGATGACTGGCTGGACTGGCAGAGGCTAGAGCTGGTGCAGAGTCTGACCGGGGCAGAGGGGGAGGCGCAGAAGAATAATTTTTTACTGCTGTTTTCCCCGGAGCACTCCTATCTGCTTGTTGTCGCCGGAGATGACGCTGCCGGCACCGGCATGGAAGAGCTGGAGCGGGTGGCCGGGGACTTGGAGATCAACATTACCGACAAGCCTGCAATAGCGGTCAAGCGTACCACGGACTTTGCAAATATCAGTCTGGCCTGGGGCTGAAAAGAGCCGC
>CALXGF010000156.1 GCA_944387735.1 uncultured Oscillospiraceae bacterium | reverse complement strand
CGTGGTGCGGCGGCGCTGCCGGGAGCTGGGCTCGGAGCTTTCCGTAGCCGATTTTTCAAAAATTGAGAAAGAGTTCGACAGCATCTACGGCCAGAGCTTCTCTTATAAAGGAGAGCATTACGCTCTGCCTATGCTGGGAGAGCACCAGCTGAAAAACGCCGCCGTGGCCCTGGAGGCGGTGGAGCAGCTGCGTAAGCTGGGCTGGAAGCTGGAACAGGGGGATGTGGAGCACGGGGTCTACGCCGTCAGCTGGCCCGGCCGCTTTGAGATAGTCCATGAGGAGCCCGTTTTTGTAGTGGACGGGGGTCATAACCCCCAGTGCGCCGAGACCGTGAGAGCCAATCTCCTGAACTATTTCCCGGAAAAGCGCAGGGTGCTGCTGGTGGGCATGCTCTCGGACAAGGATTGGGCCGGGACCCTGGATATCCTCAATGAGGCGGCAGACGAGTTTGTGGCCACCGCCCCGGACAGCCACCGGGCCCTGCCGGCTGAGGAGCTGGGGAAATATCTGGAAAAATTTGGTAAGCCAGTGCAGATATGCCCGGATATAAAGGAGGCTGTGGGGGCCGCCATGGACGCCGCCGGGGAGGAAGGCATGGTCTGCGCCGTGGGCTCCCTCTACTCCGTGGGGCCCATCCGGGCCTGTTTTGACCTGCACTGAGGTGAGACTATGAGAATAATGGCCATAGATTACGGGGACGTGCGCACGGGCCTTGCGGTGAGCGACCTGCTGGGCTTTATGTGCGGGGAAGCCTGGACCGTGGAGGAGCGCAGCCCCCTGCGCCTGGCCGGGCGCATAGCTCAGGAGGCGAAGGCGCGGGAGGTGGGCGCCCTGGTGCTGGGCCTGCCCAGAAACATGGACGGCAGCGAGGGACCCAGGGCGGAAAAATGCCGGGAGTTCAAGGCGCTGCTGGAGGAGGAGTGCGGCCTGCCGGTGACGCTCTGGGACGAGCGGCGCAGCAGCATCGAGGCCCACGCCATTCTCCACGCCAACGGCAAGAAGGAGAAGAAGCACCGGAAGACTGTGGACGCCGTGGCGGCCAGCCTGCTGCTGGAGGGTTACCTGGGCAGTCTGAAAAGGTGATTTCATCACGGAAGGACAGGGCTTTTCCTTTTATAATAAAAACAGAAGATAAGGGCTCCCGGAGAAGCTCCGGGCCTGCATAAAGAGAAAAGGGGAAGAGCCATGAGCATACTGGACATTTTCAAAAGACCTGATATAAACGCCGGAGTGGAGGAGTACCGGAACAATCCGGGAGCCCTTCTTGTGGACGTGCGGGGAGCCGACGAATACCGCCAGGGGCATATACCCGGCAGCGTGAATCTCCCCTTGCCCAGCCTCAGCGGCCGCAAGAGCATAGGCGTGGGCAAGGACAGCCCGGTGTACGTCTATTGTCTCAGCGGGGCCAGGAGCGCCCAGGCGGCGGGGATACTCCAGCGTATGGGCTATAACAATGTGAAAAACATCGGCGGCATAGCCGGATATAAAGGAGAGGTGGAATATTAAAATGAAAGTTGTCATCGTTGGCGGCGTGGCCGGAGGGGCCTCTGCGGCAGCCCGGCTCCGCCGTCTGGACGAGCAGGCGGAGATAGTGGTCTTTGAGCGTTCGGGCTACATCTCCTATGCAAACTGCGGTCTGCCCTATTACATCGGCGGCGCCATAGAGGACCCGGAGGAGCTGACCCTCCAGACCCCGGAGAGCTTCTACGCCCGCTTCAGAGTGGATATGAGAGTGCACCACGAGGTCACCGCCATCCACCCGGAGAAAAAGACCGTCTCCGTCCGGAATCTGGAAACGGGCCTGGAGTTTGAGGAGAGCTACGATAAGCTCATCCTCTCCCCCGGAGCAAAGCCCACCCAGCCAAAGCTCCCCGGAGCGGGGATAGACAAGCTCTTCACCCTGCGCACCGTGGAGGACTGCTTTAAGATAAGGAACTACGTGGTGGAGAAGAAGCCCAAGTCCGCCGTGCTGGCGGGGGGCGGCTTCATAAGCCTGGAGCTGGCGGAGAACCTGCGGGAGCTGGGCCTGGAAGTGACCATAGTCCAGAGACCCAAGCAGCTGATGAACCCCTTTGACTCCGACATGGCCGCCTATATCCACAATCAGATGCGCCGCCATGGCGTAAAGCTGGCCCTGGGCCACACCGTGGAGGGCTTCGAGGAGAAGGAGGGCGGCGTGGCCGTGCTGGTGAAGGACGCCTCTCCCCCGCACGCCGACATGGTGGTGCTGGCCACCGGCGTCAGCCCCGACAGCCGCCTGGCGGCGGAGGCCGGGCTGGAGCTGGGCATCAAGGGCAGCATTGTGGTGAACGACAAAATGGAGACCTCAGTTCCGGATATCTACGCCGTGGGAGATGCGGTGCAGGTGAAGCACTATGTCTCCGGCCAGGATGCGGTTATCTCCCTGGCGGGCCCGGCAAACAAACAGGGCCGCATCGCCGCCGACAATATCTGCGGCGGGGACAGCCGCTACCTTGGCTCCCAGGGCAGCTCCGTGCTGAAGCTCTTTGACATGACCGCCGCCGCCACCGGGCTCAACGAGACTAACGCCAAAAAGGCGGGCTTTGATGTGGACAAGGTGGTCCTCTCCCCCATGAGCCATGCGGGATATTATCCCGGCGGCAAGGTCATGACCTTGAAGGTGGTCTTTGAAAAGGGCACATACCGGCTCCTGGGGGCCCAGATAGTGGGCTATGAGGGCGTGGACAAGCGGATAGACGTACTGGCCACCGCCATCCACTGCGGCATGAAGGCCACGGAGCTGGCCACGCTGGACCTGGCCTATGCTCCCCCCTACTCCTCCGCCAAGGACCCGGTGAATATGGCGGGCTTTATGGTGGAGAACCTGGCGGGGGGCCTGGTGAAGCAGTTCCATGTGGAGGACGTGGAGAAGCTGCCCAGAGACGGCAGCGTCACCTTGCTGGATACCCGCACCGTGGCGGAATATTCCAGAGGCCATGCCCCCGACTTTGTGAACATCCCCGTGGACGAGCTGAGAGAGCGCATAGGGGAGCTCCCCCAGGGAAAGCCGGTGTACGTCATGTGCCAGAGCGGCCTGAGAAGCTATGTGGCCTGCCGCATACTTACAGGGCACGGCTACGACTGCTACAACTTCTCCGGCGGCCACGGCTTCTATTCCACCGTCACCTCCGACCGCTGCCTCATCCGGGAGGCCTACGACTGCGGCATGGAGAAGGCGTGAAAGATATCCCTTACATATTTTAAAATGAAAAGGCTTGGCAAGCACCAAGCCTTTTTCTTTACAAATTTACTGAGATAAAGTATAATTAAAATAGGTTTTTACGGAAGCTTCGGACACAGGGGAGGAACAAAATGAGAAGACGAAGAATTATTCTCAGCGCCGTAATATTGGCCCTTGCCGTGGCGGTCCTGGCAATGGGCGGCTGCTCCGCCGGGGAGACAGAGGCCCCAGCCGCCGATACCCGCCAGGGGCTCCAACGGGATAAGACGGCCGCCGCGCCGGAGACCAGGGACTATGTGGAGGACGTAGTCAGGGGCGCCCGACTGTTTCAGAAAAACGGAGTAGTTTTCTGGGGCTATGACGACCGGCTGTGCAGCGCCCTGATAGGGGAAAACGGGGAGCTTTACGACTTTGTCAGCGAGGGCTCCATGGGGGCGGACATAGAGTTTGTGGCCATGGACGACCACGCCCTGTATCTGGCCACCGAGATCGGCCTTATCCGCCTTCCGGTGGACCAGGCAGAGCAGGAGCAGGGCTATGCCGTGGTCCTGGGAAACGACACCGTCAGCAGCAGCGGCGGCTTTCAGCTATATGAGGACTATATCTACTACATATCCGGCTATTCCCTGCGCCGTGTGCCCACCTCTCCCGGCGAGCGGGAGAAGCTGGAGGAGGACATCAGCTGCATGCAGGTGACCTCAAAGGGCATATACTGTCTGAACAAGGAGGGGGAGCTGCTGCTGGTCTCTTTGGACGGCAGCGAGCGGAAGACTCTGTGTAAGCTGGACAGCGAAGGCAGCCTGGGAGTGTTCGGCAGCACGGCGTATATCACCACCGGGGAGGCGGATGATTACGTCTACACCTACGACCTGGACCGGGACGAGTGGGAAAAGCTGGAGCTGGAGGAGACTATCAGCCCATACCACCCGGTCTGGGTATCCCAGGGCAAGCTCTATTATAATAATGAAAGCTATGACCTGCGCTGCCTTGACCTGGCCTCCGGGGAAGAGGAGCTTCTGCCCACAAGGTTTTATATTCCCGGCTATGAAGAGGGCTTCATGCTGGACGGCTTTGGCTATTACAAGCTCTCCGACGGCCTTTTCTGGGCTGAGCTGGGCGGGGACTATTGGGAAAATGTACAGCTCAACCAGGTCATGAGCTCCGGCGAGGACCTTCTGGCCGACTATGAAATGGCTAAAAATATCGGCGTAGGCTATGACGGCCTGGATACGGAATACCTGTATTCGGACTATTTCAACCTGAATATGCCTGCCGGGACAGGCTGGGATTATGAGGTGCTGGGCAGGGACGCTGTGGAGATCTTCTATTACCCGGCCAGGAAGGCGGGCTACGGCGGCACGGTAGTCACCATCACCGCCTATCTCGCCAATGACGACAGCTATAAGAGCCTGCCCCACTATACCGTGGCGGGAGAGAGCCGGGTGATAAGATATATAGCCCAGTTCCCCACAGATCTCCAGTACAGCAGCGAAACCGAGGAGGGCTGGCGTCTGCTCTACGAGCATGCTCTGGAGATAGACATCAACAACCCGGACAATCCCTTCTCCTGCGCCTGGGCCGTGGTGTAGGCCGCCGGGATCATTTGAGAGCGAATTGAATACTTAAGGCTGCGCCGGATTTTTCCGGCGCAGCCTTAATTTATATATCATCGCTTTATATATCGTTTCTCACCAGATCCTCCAGGCTCTCCCGGCGCACGGCCAGGTAGTCCGAATCCTCAGTGAGCATCACCATGGCCGGGCGGGCCAGGCGGTTGTAGTTGGAGGCCATGGAGTAGTTGTAGGCCCCGGTGGTGCAGACGGCCAGTATCTCTCCCCTCTCCGGCTCCGGCAGCAGCACGTTGGGCTGTATGACGTCGTCGCTTTCGCAGCAGCGGCCCACCACGTCGCAAGAGAGCCCGGCTTCCGCCTCCGGCCGGGAGGCCAGCAGCACCGTGTACTTGGAGCGATAGAGGGCGTAGCGGGGATTATCGGACATGCCTCCGTCCACGGAGACGTAATTTTTGTAGCCGGGGATCTTTTTCACCGTGCCCACGGTGTAGAGAGTGAGTCCGGCGTCGGCCACGATGCTGCGTCCCGGCTCCATTATTATCCTGGGCAGCTCCATGCCCAGCCGGGCGCAGGTCTTTTTCATGTGCGCCGCCACCATGGCTATGGCGGCGGGGATATCCACATGGCCGTCCTCTTCCACATAGCGCACCCCGTAGCCGCCCCCCAGATCCAGCAGCTCCAGGTGCAGACCGTAATCCCTGTTGCACCGGTCCATGAACTCCAGCATGATGTCGGCGCTGCGTTCAAAGACGTCCTCCCCGAAGACCTGGGAGCCCACGTGGCAGTGGAGGCCCTTCAGGTCTATGGAGGGAAGAGTCAGAGTGTGCTCCAGCATTTCCCTGGCCTGGCCGGTCTCTATGGCGGTGCCGAACTTGCTGTCCACCTTACCGGTGGCCACGGCGTCATAGGTGTGGGGGTCTATACCGGGGGTGAGGCGCAAAAGCAGCTTCTGGCGGATGCCCCGCCGGGCTGCTATGGCGGCTATGGCGTCCAGCTCCTCCCGGTTGTCTACCACGAAGTAGCCCACCCCCAGGTCCATGGCGAAGGCAATGTCCCAATCGGTCTTGTTGTTGCCCTGAAAGAAGGCCCGCTCCAGGGGGAAGCCCGCCTTCATGGCGGTGTACAGCTCCCCGGCGGACACGGCGTCGATGCCCATACCCTCTTCCCTGGCTATCTCATAGATGCGCTTGAAGGAGTTGGCCTTGCCGGCAT
>CALXGF010000155.1 GCA_944387735.1 uncultured Oscillospiraceae bacterium | reverse complement strand
GTCTGATGCTTGGGACGGAGGGAATATAAGAGGCCGCGGGATTCCCGGCGGGGTCTGGTGCTGCTCAGGTCATGTCTGGTTTGCTTTGCCAAGATGAGCCTTCAGATATCGTATGGCCATGGCGTAGCCTTCAAAGCCGTGGCCCATATAGGTCTTGATGCAGGCTATGCCTGCATAGGAGACCTGGCGGAAGCTCTCCCGGCTGCTCACGTCGGAGATGTGGACCTCCACGGCGGGCAGGGCTACTGCCTTCAAAGCGTCCAGGATGGCCACGCTGGTGTGGGTGTAGGCGGCGGGATTGATGACGATGCCGTCAAAATTCCCGTAGGCGGCCTGTATCTTGTCCACAATGGCCCCCTCGTGGTTGGACTGGAAGACCTCCACGCTTATGCCCTCTTCCTGGCAGACCTTCTCAATGAGTTCCACCAGGGCGCTGTAATCCTGCTTGCCGTAGATGGCGGGCTCTCTCAAGCCCAGCAGGTTCAGGTTGGGCCCGTTTATAACCAGTATCCTCATTTCAGTGCCTCCCTTATCCGGGCCAGAGTCTCCTCTATGGCGCCGTTGTTGTCCGCCTTCAAATCGGCAAAGCGGGCGTACATAGGCTCCCGCCGGGCAAAGAGCTCATTGAGGTCGCTTCTCAGAGAGACGGGGCGGCCGGTCTTGTCCAGCTTGTCAGTGTCCCGCAGAAGCCAGATTATCCGGCCGTTCTGGTGCAGAGGGGCGTAATTCTCCTCCCGGGTAACGCTGCCGCCGCCGGTGGAGATGACGGCCCCGGACATGGCTCCCAGCTTTTTAAGAACCTGGGTCTCCAGCTTGCGGAAGTAGTCCTCCCCGTGGGCGGCAAAGATGGCGGGGATGTCCATGCCCGCCTCCTCCTCAATGAGAGCGTCGGCCTCATAGACCGGACGGCCCAGCTCTTTGCCCAGGGCTGCGGCCACGGTGCTCTTGCCGCTGGAGGGCATGCCGATGAGGATGATGTTCTGCATCTGAGCAGACAAGATCTTTTCAATGCGTTCTATCTCGCTGTCGGGAATGCTGCTGCCGGTGAATATTTCGCTGGAGCGCTTGGCCTGGGCCACCAGCATGTAAAGCCCGCCGGCATGGGGAATACCCCGGCTCTCCGCCTGCAAAAGCAGGGCGGTGCGGGCGGGATTGTATACCACGTCCAGCACACCCTCGCAGCCGGGGAAAGTCTCCAGGTCCACAGCGGCCTGGCCGTTGTTGGGGTACATGCCCAGGGGGGTGGTGTTGACGATTATCCTGGCGTCGGCATGCTTTTGAATGTTATCGTAGTTATCCTCGCCGCTGCGGGATATGACGGTGACGCTGTCGGCCCCAAGCCTTTTCAGCACCGCCACCACGGTGACGGAGGCGCCGCCGCTGCCCAGAACCAGGGCCTTTGTGCCCCTGACGTCTATGCCGCTTTTCTTCGCCAGACTTTCAAAGCCGTAGGCGTCGGTGTTGTCCCCGAAGAGACTGCCGTCCGGGCGGCGGACTATGGTGTTCACGCTGCCTATCTCTTTTGCCAGGGGGCTCAGCTCCCGGCAGTAGGGCAGCACGGTTTTCTTATAGGGGATGGTGACGTTTATTCCGTCCCAGTCCCCGTGGAGGAGGAAGTCCTCCAGCTCCTCCGGCTCCCGCTCAAAAAGCCGGTAGCCGTAATCGGAGAGCATACCGTGGATGGCAGGGGAGTAGCTGTGCCCCAGTTTCCTGCCCAAAAGACCGCATTTAAGCATCATATCACCTCGCTATAGCTTCCAAGATAGCTGAATTCCTCGGAGATAGTCTCCATCTCGCCCATGAGCTGGATGAATTGGGGAGAGTATACCGAGGTGTCCAGGTCGAAATAGAACATGAACTCGAAGTTCCGCTCCGGCATGGGGCGGCTCTCCAGCTTGTTCAGGTTGATGCCCAGGGCATAGAAGCGGCTGAGCACCTTGTAGAGAGAGCCGGGAGTGTGGGGCAGCACCATCATAAGGCTGGTGCGGTCGGCGCCGGGGTATATCTCCAGATCCTTGGAGATGCAAATGAAGCGGGTGAAGTTGTTGCCCATATCCTGCACCGAGCTCTCCAGACACTCCAGACCGTAGAGTTTCATGCAGGAGCGGGAGGACAGGGCGGCCACGTCCCCGGTCTCGGACTGGGCCACGTATTTGGCCGCCACGGCGGTGTTTTCGCAGGGGATGATCTTCACCCCGCTGAACTTCTGCAAATACCCGGCGCACTGGTTTATGGCCTGCTCGTGGGAGTATATCTCCTTTATGTCCGAGAGCTTGGTGCCCGGCTTTACCAGCAGGTTGTGGTCCACCTTGAGACGCACGCTGCGGACTATGCGGAAGTTGTGGCGCATCATCAGGTCGTAGACCTTGTTCACCGAGCCGGCGGTGCTGTTTTCCAGGGGTATCACCCCGTATTGGCACAGACCCTTCTCAATGGCGGAGAAAACGGAGTCGAAGTTACTGAAGTAGAAGATGCCAGGCAGGCGGAAGAGCTTCTCGCAGGCCAGCTGGGAGTAGGCCCCCTCCACCCCCTGGCAGGCCACGCTGGCCTTGGCGGGGAAGAGCTTGGGGGTGTTCTCAATGGCGGACTGTATCTGCTCCGTTAGAGCGGAGCCTGTGCCCAGGATACGGTGCTGGTAGCTGCGGCTCAGCTCGAATATGAGGGAATAGAGGGAAGCGGTGTAGTCCTGAAATTCCTCCGGGCATTTGCCCAGAATGTCCAGCAGCTTCTCCCGCTCCCGCTTGGCGTCCATGACGGCCTTGCCCATGCCCCGCTTGCATTCAGCTATCCGGGCGGCGGTCTCCATGCGTTGGGAGAAGAGTTTTACCATTTCGTCGTCTATTTCGTCTATCTTTTTTCTGTAGTCGCTCAGGTCCATCTCTATCTACCTCAATTCCTTTCTGCGCCCCAGCAGGGCGTCGTATACGGCTATGGCGGCTGCAGCCTCCATGCAGGGCACCGCCCGGGGGACTATGCAGGGGTCATGGCGGCCGCCTACGGTGAGCTTAGCCTCCGTCAGCTTGACCATGTCCACGCTGTCCTGCTCCATGGCTATGGAGGGCGTGGGCTTTATGGCGGCTCTGAATACAAGGGGCATGCCGTCGGTAATGCCCCCCAGGATGCCGCCGCAGTTGTTGCTGCGGGTCCTTACCTGCCCGTCCTCTATGACGAAGCTGTCGTTATTCTCGCTGCCCCGGAGCTTGGCCGCCTGAAAGCCTGCGCCGAACTCTATGCCCTTAACTGCGGGGATGCCGAAGACTATGGCGGCTATGCGGTTTTCCATGCCCCCGAAGATGGGGTCGCCCAAACCGGCGGGCAGGCCCAGCACGGCGCACTCGACGGCTCCTCCAAGGGAATCTCTGGCCATCCTGGCCTCGCGGATGGCTTCCTGCATGGCCATACCCGCCGCCTCGTCCACGGTGGGGAAGTCTCTGGCGGCGGTGGAGACGGTGAGAGGGCCCTTATCCTCTACGGATCCTATGGACTTTATCCTGGATATCACCTCTATGCCCTGGCGTTTTAGTATTTGAAGACAGATGCCCCCGGCAATGCACAGGGGGGCGGTGAGCCGCCCGGAGAAGTGGCCGCCTCCGGCATAGTCTTGATAGCCAAAGTACTTCACCTGGGCGGTATAGTCGGCGTGACCGGGCCGGGGCAGATTGGAGAAGGCGGCGTAGTCCTTGGAGCGGGTGTCGCCATTTCGGATTATGGCGGTGAGAGGAGCGCCGCAGGTAAATTCCCCACGGACGCCGGAGAGAAATTCCGGAAGGTCCCCCTCTTTACGGGCTGTGGAGTAGTCTTTACGCCCCGGAGCCCTGCGCTCCATAAAACGCTGAAGCTCCTGAAAATCTATGTGTTCCCCGGCGGGTATACCCTCCAGGGTCATGCCTAT
Source organism: uncultured Oscillospiraceae bacterium (assembly GCA_944387735.1). Classification (GTDB taxonomy): domain Bacteria; phylum Bacillota; class Clostridia; order Oscillospirales; family Oscillospiraceae; genus Limivicinus. The sequence continues at coordinate 16,517 of CALXGF010000155.1, read as the reverse complement.
GGCCGGAGAGTGGGACTGGCCGAAAATGCTCAGACGAATATTTTCACCGTAAGAACTGCTCATATTCTGCCCTCCTGTAAAGCCTCAAAGTCCTCCCAGAAACGGGGATAAGATTTGTTCACAGCCTGGGCGCCGCTGAGCTCCACCGGGGCGGAGCAGCCGCAGGCGGCTGTGGCCGCCGCCATGGCAATGCGGTGGTCCCCCCAGGAGTCCACGCTGCCGCCGGAAAGCCGGGGCCTGCCATGGATGACCATACCCTCCTCCAGCTCCTCCACGTCCCCGCCCAGGGAGCGGATAAGGGCGGCGGTGCTGGAGAGCCTGTCCGACTCCTTCAGCCGCAGCCGCCCGGCGTTTATTATCCGGGTCTCGCCTTGGGCCAGGGCAGCCACTACGCTGAGCGCCGGGATAAGGTCGGGAATGGGCTTTGCGTCTATGGTGAGGCCCTGGAGCTTGGAGCGGCGGACAAAGTAACCGCCCTCTATCTCCCGAAGCTCTGCGCCGAAGGCGCGGAGAATGTCCACTACGGCCTTGTCTCCCTGGTGGGAGGCGGGCTCCAGCCCGGTGACTTCTATTCCCCTCTGGGACAGGGCTCCCATACACAGGAAGAAAGCGGCGTTGGAGAAGTCCCCCTCCACCCGCAGCAGCTCCGGTATGCGGCTGCGCTGGGAACCTGGGATCGAATATATGTTTTTATCCTTGGTAAAAGCTATATTTGAAAGTTTCAGGGCGTCCTCCGTCATGGTGATATAGCCCGCCGATTCTATGCTGCCGGTGACTGTGAGCCGGCTGTCCCCGGACACCAGGGGCAGGGCCATGAGCAGCCCGGATACGTATTGGGAGGACACGTTTCCGGGTATCTCATAGTCCCCGGCCTCCAGCTTCCCGGAGCAGCAGAGCAGCTCGGCCTCCCGGCGAAGCTCTATTCCGTGGCTCCTCAGCTGCTCGTCCAGAGGGGCCAGGGGCCGCTGGGGCAGCCTGCCCTCCATGTGGAAAACTGCGTCTACCCCCAGGGCGGCGCACACCGGCAGGAGGAAGCGCAGAGTGCTGCCGCTCTCTCCGCAGGGCAGATGGCATAGACCGTGGGTGACTTTCACAATGGGACTGACCCAAAGGGCGCTCTCGTCCGCATTGGGACGGATATCCGCCCCCAGGGCATTGAGACACTGGGCGGTGGAACGTATATCCGCCGAGAGCCCGTCGCATTCTATAAGAGTTTCCCTTTCGCCCAGAGCGGCGCAGATCAGCAGCCGGTGGGCCTGGGACTTGGAAGCGGGTATCTTCACCCGGCCGCTCCTGGCGCCGGGCTTTATTGTTAGGTCCATCAGACTATACCTCCCGCTGCCATCCAGTCTTTTACATCTTCCATAGCCACCGCCTCAATGCGGCAGCGGCCTATCTCTTCCGGCACGATGAGGTGCATCACGCCTCCGGTGAACTTTTTATCCAGCAGAGAGGCGGAGTACATCTCCTCCAGGCCGTAGGGGCAGACTGTGGGAAGCTTGTACTGCCGCAAGAGCTCCAGCAGCTCATCCAGGGCCTCCCGGGAGCAATAGCCCTTGGCTGCGGCCGCCCTGGTGATGGCCGCCATACCTATGGCCACGGCCTGACCATGGAGCACGGTAAAGCCGCTGCAAGCCTCTACGGCGTGGCCGAAGCTGTGGCCCAGGTTCAGAAGCTGCCGCAGACCCCGGTCGTATTCGTCCTGGGCCACGATGTCCCGCTTCATCTCCACGCAGGTGCATATGACCTCCTCCAACTGCTGTGAGACAGGGAGGGCCTTAAGTTTGTCAAAGAAATCCCGGCTGCCCAGGACGGCGTATTTGATGACCTCGGCGCAGCCGCAGGCAAATTCCTCCTCCGGGAGGGTGCCAAGCAAATCCGGGTCGCAGATCACCAGGGCCGGCTGATAGAAGCTGCCAACCTGGTTTTTGCCGCCCGGCAGGTCCACGGCGGTCTTGCCTCCCACGGAGGAGTCCACCGCCGCCAGAAGCGTTGTGGGCGCCTGAACAAAATTCATGCCCCGGCGATAGGTGGAGGCGGCAAAACCCGTGATGTCCCCGGTGACGCCCCCGCCCAGGGCCACCAGCACGTCGCTGCGGCTCAGACGTTTTTCAGACAGGAATTCCAGGATGCGGGCATAGTTTGCCAGAGTCTTGGACTGCTCTCCGTGGGGCAGGACGAAGACCTGCGTATCTATACCGGCGGCTTCCAGGGAGCCTTTCAGCCGCTCCCCATAGAGGGGAAAGACGATGTCTCCGGAGATGATGACCGCCTTCTTGGAGCCGGTGGCTTCTTTTATAAGCTCTCCGCTCCTGTCCAGCAGCCCACGCTCCACCAGAACGTCGTATTCTCTGGAGGCGGATATGTGTACCTTTTTCACCGGCCGTCCACCTCCTCTTTCAGCCTGCGGCCCTCCTCCAGCAGACGGATGAGCTCCGGCATGTCGTCATTGACCATGGCGTCCCGGTACTGGGTGAGGCTGGCTATAAACAGCTCCAGCTCGTGGAGCAGGAAATCCTTGTTCTCCATAAAGAGCTCCGCCCACATGGGAGCATTGAGCCAGGCCACACGAGTCAGGTCCTTATAGCTGCCTGCGGAGAAGCCCTTGTGTATCTTGGCGGTGGGGCTTTTGATGTAGGCGTTGGAGACCACGTGGGCCATCTGGGAGGTGAAGGCTATCATCATGTCGTGCTTTTCCGCAGTGGTAACGGATATTCTGCCGAAGCCGGCGGGGGCTAGCAGCTCCTTCACCCGGCCCAGCAGTTCTATGTCGTCGAAGCGAGGGGGCACTATGACCATGGGGGCCCCCTTGTACATACTGCCCTTGGCGTACTTGAAGCCGGAGTTGTGGGTGCCCGCCATGGGGTGGCCGCCGATATAGGTGAAGCCGTCCCGCTCCGCTATTGGGAAGCAGGCGGAGCACACGACCCGCTTTGTGCCGCAGCAATCCATCACCAGGGGCTTTTTCCCAAAATGGGGACCCATCCTGTCGATGTAATCTATAGCCGCCTGGGGGTAGAGAGTGACCAGAATGAGGTCGCAGTCCCCCAGGTTCTCCTCCGTCAGCTCTCCGTCCACGGCGCCGCTGAGCATGGCAAAATCCAGCACCGAGCGGGTGCGGTTGAAGGCCAGTACCTCATGGCCCTCGTTGTGGTAGGCCCAAGCGAAGGAGCCGCCTATGAGCCCCAGACCAACAATACCCACTTTCATCAGACTATAGCCTCCCTCACCTTGGCCACTTTCTTTGCCAGAGCGGCGTACTCCTCAGGCCGCAGGGACTGGGCCCCGTCGCAGAGAGCGTGAATTGGGTCGTTGTGTACCTCTATTATCAGGCCGTCGGCTCCGGCGGCAGCCCCTGCCAGAGCGCAGGGGGGCACCAGCTTGGCGATGCCGGTGGCGTGGCTGGGGTCCACGATGACGGGCAGATGGGACAGCTCGTGGAGCATGGGCACGGCGGAGATGTCCAGGGTGTTCCTGGTGTAGTCGCTGTAGGTGCGGATGCCCCGCTCGCAGAGGACCACCTGCTCGTTGCCGCTGGCCATGATGTATTCGGCGCTCATCAGCAGCTCCTTCAGGGTGTTGGCCAGGCCCCGCTTCAAAAGCACGGGCTTGTCCATCTTGCCAAGCTCCCGCAGCAGGTCGAAGTTCTGCATGTTCCGGGCGCCCACCTGGAGCATGTCCACATCTTCAAAAAGGGGCAGGTCGGCCACGCTCATTATCTCGGTGACAAAGGGCAGGCCGGTCTCCTGCCGGGCCACTTTCAGAAGCTCCAGGCCGGTGGCCTTGAGGCCGGGGAAGTCGTAGGGGGAGGTGCGGGGCTTGAAGGCGCCGCCCCGGAGTATCTGAGCTCCGGCGGCTTTGACGGCCTTGGCCACGGCCACTATCTGTTCCTCGCTCTCCACGGAACAGGGGCCGGCTATCATGACGAAGTTGCCCCCGCCTATCTTCACGCCCTGGCAGTCCACCACCATGTCCTCCGGGTGGAATTTGCGGTTGCAGCACTTGAAGGGCTCGGTGACCCGCTTTACTGCGTCCACTATCTCAAGACTGCCCACCAGGTCCATGTCCACCCGGCTGGTGTCGCCTATAAGTCCCAGGACGGTCTGATAGGCGCCCACGGAGATGTGGATCTGCAGCCCCAAATTCTTCAGCCAGCTGATGAGCTGGTCCCGCTTGTCGTCGGTCACGCCGTGCTTGAGTACAACTATCATTTTTCCGTCCTCCGTTTATTGATACTTTCTCTGTTTTTCCGGCGATGTTCGTAGCCGGGGAATAAAAAAATGCTGCTCAGGCGTAACCTGTGCAGCATCATAAGCATTTTTAAAAGCTTCTTTTTTGCACCACAAATTACCCTTACCTCAGCTTGGCGGTAAAGTAGTAATAATATGCTGCAAAAGCGAAGTTCTTCATGGAGAAAAGGCTCCTTGAAAATTAATTACGTGAATAAATATAAACCTGAAATCCTGAGCTGTCAAGAGTTTTCTGTCTTCAATCGCTATAAGAGCTCTGAACCTTAGGGCTTTGGGTCGGCTCAAAGACCATCCAGCGACCTTCCATGTTGACCTCCAGTTCCCCGTTGTCCCCGTACTGGTAGCCGTAGGGAGCGCCGAAGTTGGACTGGCCGTCCCGGGAAGGGATGAGGTTTCGCTCCACGCTGTCGGTGATCTGCCCGTCCATCATGCCGCAGCGGCCGTCTCTGTCGCTCTCCCGGCCTGCGCCCTGGTAGAGCTGGCCGTCCACCATCATAAGCAGGACCGTCGGCTCCGGGTCCTCCGGAAGGTGGGAGAACTGGGCGTCCATAACTCCGGCGGGATGCCCGGCGGGGCGAAGGGATATCCTAAAGAACGGCGCACAAATGCCGGGCTCGGGCAGGACCGTCTCGGAGCTCCAAAGGGCCAGGCTGAAAATCAGATATATGCTCAAAGCAAGAACCATAAGCGTCATCATAGGGAAAGCTCCCCCCTTTTCCATGTTATGTAAATAAGACGTCGGCTATTGGCAAAAAGTTCCGCTCTTGACTTATTTAAATTACAGTGTTAAATTGTAATAGATACGCCGGTGTGGTGGAATGGTAGACACAAGGGACTTAAAATCCCTCGTTGGCAACAACGTACCGGTTCGAGTCCGGTCACCGGCACCAGACCAAGATAATCCGAACCAGTTTTTCCTTGTGGGAGACGGCTTCGGATTATTTGTTTATTTTGAGAAATTTGAGAAGACCCACTTCCGAAACGGTCTCCCCATACTTCCAACAAGTAAACCCAGAGAGCATTGGACCAGGAAAAAGAAAACATGATCAGGAGGTAAAACCAATGAAGAAAACTATTAAGAGCTGCGAGTACAACATGGACAGTGGATGCGTGGAGCTGAAGTTTTTAGACGGCGGCATGCTTGCCATAGACTGTACGGCTGTAGACAACGAAGCAGCAGACAACCGCTTCCAGAGGTCTGAGCTGGATTATCTGATCTACAATGACCCGGCAGCATATGCAGACCTGATTTTAAACGGAGATGTGGGGCTTTATCTTAAAACGGTCACGGAATATAAATCTATATCTTGATAAAACATAGAAAAACCAGGAGGCGTCGCATTTCGCTACACCCTCTGGTTTTTCAAAAGTGATACTATAAAATGACACAGGTCTTTCTAAAATTATACTGACAGATGAAATGAGATTCTAAAACGGAACATGGTCACTTCCATAGTAAACCTGGCAATGACTACCGTCTCCAAAGACAAACACCCGGAGCGGTTCAGGCTAACGGCGCCCTTCAGAAACATAATAATGAAACAATTTGCGCCACCACCTCCAAAGGCTACGCCGTTTTGGCGTAGCCTTTCAAAGCGTTCGCAGAATGCGTAGTTGCAGGATGAAATCCTGCGTCCAGGGGGCTTGGGGGTGCTGCCCTCAACAAGCGTTTTTGCGATGTGGCTATCCACAAGCATTGCTTGTGCGATGATTGTTCGAAAGCTATTGTAACGGGTACAACTTTATTGCCTGTTATGCTCGCTGAAATATAATAAAGCGGCTTTTAATGGAGGAAAATCAATATACTTGTAATGCCTGCCTGGAGCATTTATAATGGTAACGAAGGTAAAAACTTTAACACAAATAAAAAACTATCCGCTACGGGTAGTGAAGTGTAAGGTATCCTTTGCTATACTAAAAGATACTATTTTTGATGGAAGAGAAAACACAACTGCCAGATGCTATTGCCTCTCTGCGGTAAAAAGAAGGAGGTGGATAAATGAGAAGCAGGAATTATATTTTTCTGCTGTTGGCCGTGCTGCTGTTTTGTACAGGCTGTTCCGGCACAGCAAAAAAGGAAGAAGTACCTACCACCATTACGGTCTGGCATGTCTATGGCGGACAGGTGGATTCACCCCTGAACGATCTCATAGAGCAGTTTAATCGGACAGTGGGAAAAGAACAGCAGATCAACGTACAGGTTACTTCCGTGTCCAACACCAATACTATCCACGAGTTGGTGCTGGCAGCCGCCAACAGGGAGCCAGGAGCTACAGAACTGCCGGACTTGTTCATCTCCTATCCAAAGACAGTGATGGCTCTGCCAGATGACAGCATCCTGGTTGACTACAAGGACTATTTGAGCGAGGAAGAACTGTCCGCATTCCTGCCGGCGTTCCTGGAAGAGGGAACGGTAAACGACCGCCTGGTAATTCTCCCGGTTGCAAAATCCACAGAGATCATGTTCATTAACCAGACCATATTTGACCGCTTCTCTCAGGCTACCGGAGTAACGCTGGAGGATCTGGACACCTGGGAGGGACTTTTTAAGGCCGCAGAGATATATGCCCAATGGACCGATGAACAGACGCCGGATATTCCGGGAGACGCTAAACCCATGTTTGTCCATGACTACTACTTCAACTACTTCCAGGTAGGGACGGAATCTATGGGCGAGGATTTCTTTCAGGGGGAGGGGCTGGCCTTGGGCCCCGCATTTCAGATAGCGTGGGAACCTCTGGCGAAGGCTGCGCTTAAGGGGGGAGTTTGGCTTAAGGGTGGCTACGCCACCGAAGCTATCCGTACCGGGGACAGTATTGTCAGTGTAGCTTCCTCAGCCAGTATTTTATATTATAGCGATGTAGTGACCTATCCGGATAATACTTCTGAGGATATCACCCTCATCTCCCGGCCATGTCCGGTGTTTGAAAATGGAGACAAGCTGGTAATGCAGAGGGGGGCGGGCTTTTGCCTGGTCCGTTCCACCCCGGAGAGGGAGCAGGCTGCTGTGAGCTTTCTCAAGTGGCTGACAGAACCGGAGTGCAACGTGGCGTTCGTGACCCGAACGGGCTATATGCCGGTGACCAGAGCCGCTTTTGAAAGCGAGCTGCCAAAGGCCATTGAGGGACTGGAAAGCGAAAAATACAGCTCACTCTATCAGGCGTACCTGGACACCCAGGCAAATTATGAATTTTATGTGCCGCCACAGATGGAGACGTATCTGAGCCTGGAAACAACATTGGAAGACCATGTCAGGGCGCAGCTTGCGCTGGGACGACAGGATTATCTTGACTCCGGAGAGACCGGGCTGGAGCAGATCAGTGCAGACCGGCTCCAGGCTTTTCGGCAGATTATGGAGCGATAACACAGGAGAGGAGGGAGCGCCGTGCTGGCAAAACTGAAGGAACTGCGGGCTTTGAACGCTTTTGCCAAAAAGCAGAGTGTGGGCATGCAGAAAAAGCTGATGCTCTACTGGGTATCCATGGTTTTGGTGATTTTTGCGGCGGTGATCCTCCTTATGTCTGTTGCCGGGATATTTTCCAGAAACGATGAGCAGCTTCATGAGGTAATGGAGCTTCAGCTGAAAAATACGCTGGATAATCTGACCGGCCATTTAGATCGCCTGACCGCCCAGAGCCTGCAGCTCTCCAAAGAGCTTAGCCGTGATATCGAAGCTGTGCTGGTACAGGAAGGGATGTCGCTGCAGGAAGTTAACGATGACCCCGACCTTTTGCTGAGGCTGCAGGAGGCAATGTATCCGCTGATCAATACGGCCCTCCAGACCTCAAACTGTAACGGCGCATATGCGATTCTGGACGCCACGACCAATACAGGACTGGAATTTGCAGACCATTCCAGAAGTGGGGTCCATCTGCGCTATGCCAACCTAAATGCCAGCAGCCCAGTCAGCCCCACCGTAGTTTATTTCCGAGGCATACCCGATATTGCCCGGCAAAAGAATCTGGAGCTGCACAACAGATGGAACTTGGAGTTTGATACGGATCAGATCCCAGGCTGCCGGGAGCTGATGGACACGCCTCCGGACAGGCCCGCACAGCACTACTTCTGGTCCCGCCGGGTCGACTTGAAAGACACCTGGGAATCCGCCATGCTGCTGTGCGTCCCCATTTTGGGGGGCGATGGGACAGCGTACGGTGTGTGCGGTGTGGAAATCAGCGCGCTGTATTTTCAATTTTCCTATCCAACAGCGGAGGGGCAATTTGGCTCCGCAGTTACCGTGCTGGCGCCGATTCAGGATGGCCGGCTTCTGCTGGGTGACGGCTTGACCGGCAGTGTCAGCGGTACATATTTAGACGGCCAGGAGAGCCTGGTCATACATCAGGGGAGATACTATAACGAATATGATTCTGGAAGCGAGGGGTATATCGGTCTGCACCAGACCATAGCTATCTCCAGAGGAGAAGAGGAGAGCACCGTCTGGGCCGCCGCAATATTGATCCCCCAGGACAGCTATGCCGCATATACGGCCGGCGTACAAAAGACCTGGATCATCGCAGCCCTGGGGATGCTCCTGGCACTGTTGGCTCTCTCCTTCTTCCTGGCACGGAGATTTGTTCGCCCAATCACTGACAGCCTGAAGCGGTTCCAGCAGGAGGGGATCCCGGAACAGGCCATATCCTCGGGAATTTCGGAGGTGGATGAGCTGGCGGAATTCCTGAATGCCAGAGCACGGAGCCAAGGCCTGGAGCATGGAGAGCTTCCACCCAACATTGCCGAGCTCTTCGACCAGTTTGTAGCACGAAAGAATCTGCTTACAGAGTCAGAGCGGAACATTCTCCGCTACTATGTGGACGGTCATGAGATTGCAGAGATCCCGGAACTTGCTTTTATCAGCATGAGCACGGTTCGAAAACATAATCGCAGCATTTATGAGAAACTTGGCGTGGCCTCCCGGGATGAGCTGATGCTGTACATCGATCTTCTCCGCCGATGCGGACGGCTCCAGGAACTCATATGAGCAAATCTTACAATACAGGAAAGCGCACAAAATCATTCTTTTGGTTTTGTGCGCTTTTGCTATTATCCAAGGGATACTTTTTGGCGGAAGCGGAAAAAAGTATCCTGAGGACCATATACGCCTTATACTTGCTCCTGTTATAACAGGAGCATAAAAGAAAGGAGGCGCTCACTATGACTAACCTGTTGACCGGCTATCTTGAAGATCGCTCCACAGCCCAATACTTCTGTTTTTCCATCAGCTGTGAAGTGTGCGGAGAATTCTGGTACAGCAGCAGCGTACCCTTTTCAAAAGCGGGACAGGCGGCGGAGCACCGGGAAAAGAGAGAGCTCTATGATGCCGTCTACCAGCGGGAAAAAAATCGTGCCCGTTTGGCCGCCGGTCGGGAAGCTGTAGAGAGGTTCAGCCAATGCCCCATATGCCGGCGGCTGGTATGTGACAGCTGCTTTCTTATCTGCGATGAGATGGATATGTGCCGGGAGTGTGCCGGGCGGCTCAAGGAATCCGGGGAGCCGGTGGCGCCATGAAGATCAGGTGGCTGCCATTTTTGCTGCTGTGCCTGGTGCTGGCCGGATGCAGTACGGCGTCTGATACCGGAGGCCGCCTGATTTTAGCAGCAGAGGGTGCCGAGGCCTACGGCTCGGTCCTGAGCCCCTTCCTGTGGGGGTACACACTTCAGGAAGCGGAGGACAGCCTCTATGCGGAGCTGGACCGGGGAAGTGCCGTCGCCTGCTTTGATGTGCAGGCTATCCCGGCCATGGATAGGGGGCTCGGCAGGTATTGGTATCCCCATGTGTCGGCTACGGTGGTCCTGGCGGTGGACCGCACACAGACGGATGCAGTTATCACCGGCTGGGACAGCCTAAGGGAAAACCATATCCAAGTAGGCATGGGCAGCAGCTCTGTTATGCGAAATATGCTGGTCATGGGTGCCCTGTCCTACGGACTGAATCGGAAGGAGCCTGTAAAGCGGGATGCTCTGGCCTTCCTGGAAAGTCTTGTAGGGAACGGCGGTTTTGAGCCGGAGGAATCGGACGCCCCTGTTTTGCTGTGTCTGGACTACGAGGCCGTTGAGTGGAATAGAAGCGGGGGCAATTATGAGATCATTGTTCCGTCGGAGGGCACCTTGTCTTTCCGGCTGGGCCTGCTCTCGGATGCTCCGCTGACACTGGAGCCCGGACTGGATGAAGCCCTTCTGTCAGCGGGCCTGCCGCTGGCCAACGGACAGAGGCCCTATGGCTTCCCCGATGATTATCGAACGGCCCGCACACTGGAAGAGGAAGACTATGACCGTTTTCTGGAACTCACCGGGGACAGCAGCAGAGATCTGCGCCGGCAGGTTTTTCACACCCGGCTCTATACCACAGCAGATCTCAGGGAGCACATTTTATCTGCCGTACTGGTCGCCGTAGCCATATTGCTGTGGAAAGGAACGGTATCGCACCGAATGCTGCGAGCTGATGTCCGCCGGGCCGTCGCCGTTATGAGCTGGCTGATGGTAGGCTGGCTGCTGCTGCGCCTGTTCAAATATCAGCTTGCAGAGGAAAGCACCTTGAGCCGCATGTGCTGGTACGGCTATTACCTCTTCCAACTGGCTCTGCCGGCGGTGCTTTTATACCTGACTGAAATACTGGATAAGCCGGAAAAAGAAAGACAGCCTGCCCGTACCCGGTGGCCGGCCTTTATCTGCTATCTGCTTTCGGTGCTGCTTGTGATGACAAACGACTTGCATCAGCTGGTATTCCGATTTGAAGCGAACGGGAACTGGCCCAAGGATTACAGTTACGGCCCAGGATACTGGCTCATTATTGCCGCTTCGTTCATACTTCTGGCATTGGCTGTCGTAAAACTATTTCGTATGGGACGAAGGAGCAGCTATAGGGGAGGAAAACTATTTCCGCTTTTGTTTTGCGGGAGCCTTCTGGCCTATGTCCTTGCCTATATCTATAGGGTGCCGCTGGCCTGGGAGAGCGATATCACCGTCAATATCTGTATTCTGTCCGTCCTGTTTTTTGAATCGGCGCTGCGTACGGGACTGGTTCCGGTCAATATTCAGTATCAGCGCCTGTTTGCCTCGGCGCCCATCAACCTGACTTTGTTGGATGAGTCCGGCCATACGGTCTTGTCTTCCGGCGGAGTGCGCCCGGTTTCCCGATCCCTATGGATGAGGCTGCTTGCAGATATACAGCGGCCTCTGCTGCGTGACAGGGACACGCAGCTCCACGCAGTTTCTATCTGCGGAGGCATGGCTGTGTGGCAGGAGGACCTTTCCCAACTGAACCATCTGAAGCGGGAGATACAGGAGGTGCAGAGCCGGCTGGAGGCGGCCAATGCCCTGCTGCGGGAGGAAGGCGAGGTCAAAAAGAGAATGCTGGCAGCAGAAACCGGCCGGGAGCTGTGTGAGCAGCTTGACCGTGATATGGAGCGCCGTATCACAGTGCTCACAGGGCTGATCAAAAGCCTGCCGGAGACGAAGGATCCCAAGCGTTTGATCGCTCATATTACTCTGTGCCTTTGTCATATCAAGCGCAGATGCAATCTGTTCTTCCTGGCCCGCCAGGGAATGGCTCTACCAGGCGATGAGCTTGGCATATATCTTGACGAACTGGCAGAGCTGGCCTGCTATACAGGAGTAAAAATGCTGGTCCGCTGCGGAGAAACAGGCGCTCTGGATATCCGCAGAGCGGCGCTGTGTTACGACTTCACCTTTGAGACAATATCCTGGACGCTGGAGGCGGCTGCTTCTCCGCTCATGGGATATCTGGAAGCGGAGAATGACTGCCTGGTATTTCGCTTTCTTCCGGACGCCGATCCCAACCGGTGGCGGTTTTCGGAGGAACTGCTGGCAGAGGTATCGGCGTTGGGCGGACAGATCACCTGCAAGGACCTGGACGATGCCGTAGGGCTCTGTATGACTCTGCCCCTGGGAGGTGAGACAAATGGCTGAGTTTTATCGCCTGCCCCAATGGATGCTTACCACACTTGTGATGCTTGCGGCGCTGTGCATCCTGATGCAGACGCTGACCGTCTCATACAGCATCAGACGCCTGCGTACCGGCTGGATACGCAAAGTGGAAAACGGGATGGAGTGCGCCGTGTTGGCGGTGCTGATCCTTTTCACCGCCCTGCTTGCCCAGGTGCAGTATGGACTGTACGGAGGCTTTATGATACCCAGCGCCTACGGCCCCGCCCGGCAGACGGTATTTCTGCTGGCTGTGGTACTGGGCGCTGCCGCCGCCGTAGGGACGGAGCTGGCCTGGCCGGTTTTCGTTGCGGGTGGAGCGGCGGTACTGCTCCCTATAACGGAGAAAACCACCGGGGCTGTTTATCCTTTGTTATTTGTGTCGGCGCTCCTGTTTTTCCTGATGCGAAGTATACATATCTGCCTGATGCGGCGGCGGGAGCTCAATACCCAGATATCCTCCGTGTCTGTGAAGGAAGCCATTGATACCCTGCACACCGGGCTGCTGTTTTTACGCCCGGAGGGGGACATTCTGCTGTGCAACCGCCAGATGGATGTGCTGTCCCGGCAGATGACAGGGCAGCCCCTGAAAAGCGGAAAGGAGTTCCAACTGCTTTTGGAAAGCGGCCCGCTGTGTACCGGCTGCACAAGGGAAGCTCTGGGCGGGCAGCAGGTGTTTCGCTTTCCTGATTCCTCCGTATGGAGCATTTCAGCTCATGATATTCCCGTGGGATGTCGTACATTCAGCCTGCTGACTGCCGATGATGTTACGCAGCGCTGGAATGGGGTGAAGCTCCTGGCTCAGCAAAATCAGGAGCTGGAGAGACGGGGACAGGAGCTTCGCCAAACCATAGAGCATTTGCAGGCCATCTGTGAAGCAGAAGAGCTTGCCCGGGGCAAAGTCAGGGCCCACGACCTTCTGGGGCAGCGCATCAGCCTTTTGCTTAGAGCCCTGAGGGAGGGGCAGCAGCCGGATGAATCACTGTTGATGGACTTTGCCCGCAGACTACCCAATGTGCTTTTCGAGGATTGGGCGCCAAGTCCTGCCCAACGTCTGGAGATGTTGAAGGAGACGTTCCGGGGCATGGATGTCGCAGTAGAGATCCGGGGAGATCTGCCGGAGAACCGGGAGCTTGCAGACAGCTTTGCCGTGATAGCTGCGGAATGTGTAACCAACGCCGTGCGCCACGGGTATGCAAGCTGCGTCCAGATACGCTTTTTCCAGAACGACTGCTGGCGCATGACTGTAACGGACAATGGGATCCCGCCTGCCTCGCCGATCCGGGAGGGAGGCGGCATAGGAGAGATGCGACGCAGGATCCACCGGCTCGGCGGCGCCCTGACGCTGCATACCGTCCCCAGATTTCGTATAGAGATCTCTGTTCCAAAGGAGGCCGGACAGAAATGATTAAAGTTTTAATCGTGGAAGACCACGCATCAATGCGGGAATCCCTGACCATGGCGCTGACTGCTTCAGGTGAGTTTTCTGTAGTGGGTGAGGTGAGCAATGCCGACTATGCCCTGGATTTTTGCAGGCACCTGCATCCGGATCTGGTGCTGATGGACGTGTGTACCGAGGGCGGCGCTTCGGGCCTGAAAGCAGTGGAGGCCATACGCAGGAGCAATGGAGAGGTCAAGATCATAGTCATGACGGCTTTTGACGAGATCACCTATATTCCCAGAGCTAAAGCTGCCGGAGCCAACGGCTTTGTATATAAGAGCCGGAGCCTGAACTGCTTCCTGGAGGTAGCCCGGGAGGTGATGGCGGGTGGCAGCAGCTTCCCGGAACCCAGGACTATTCCCCTGCCACAGGGAGAGGCTCCGCTGACCGACCGGGAGATGGAGGTGCTTAGGCTGATGTGCAGGCACATGACCAATAAAGAAATTGCCAGGGAGCTGTTCATCAGCGAGAACACCGTGAAGTATCACAAGATGAACATGTTGGGAAAGACGGGCTTTTCCAAAGCGGTGGACCTAGCTTTCTATATGATCTCCAAAGGCTGGATTAATCCGATGTATTAAGAAGATAAAGCCCCGCAGAGTTTTTTCGCCGCAGAAAAAAACAAATTAAATCGTTTTCTGCGGCGGCGGGTACGTCGAATACTTCTCACAGAGCGGAGTGTGGAATTGTGCTCTTCTGGCGTACAACCGAGGCATGAAGCGAAATGCTATCACTTTTGTCGAAGAAGGCTATGACTTCTTCGACAGGCTAAAACCACCGGCAAGAACCGGTGGTTTTTTCTTGCAGATAAGACTACCCGCTGCGGGTAGGGTGCAGGGCTGCAAAAAGATATACAATAAAATTGCAATTTAGCATATGCGGGGAGGTGGACATCTGAAAACGGTGGTTTTGATCATGCAGAGAGTCTCCCTGGCCCAGGGATTAATGGCCAAGGTGGCTGAGGATCCGGGCATACAGCTGTGCTATGAACCGGACTATGCCAATGCGGATACGGCCATCCGTACCCATATGGCTGCGGGAGCACTGCTGGAGGTCTCAGAGGATACCGCCCATGACATCGGCTTCTGTCTGGCTCTGTGTGCATGGCTGCGAAAGGTGACGCCCTACTGCCGGCTCATGCTGATGTGCCCGGAGGGACAGGCGGAGTCCGTACACCGCACCATCGAGGCCAAGCGCAAAGGGGAGATCGACGATTTCGTATTCTATGACGCATCCCTGGACTATCTGGCTGCCAGCCTTCAGTCATTGTAACAGAACGGGGCGCCGTCCCATGTTCCGCTTTAAAAGCAGGCTGTAGGCAGTGCCTGCACACCGCCGGAGGCAAAAATATCCCACCCGGCGGGATGCAAATTGATATTGGCAAAGGTTTTTGAAAAGCTAAAAACAGGAAAGGAGATCAGACTATGGGACTGATTAAAGCTGCATTCGGAGCAGCCGGAGGAGTTATGGCAGACCAGTGGAAGGAGTTTTTCTACTGCGAAGCAATTCCGGCAGACGTACTGGCGGTAAAAGGAAAGAAGAAGGTCACGGGCCGCTCCAGCAACTATAAGGGTGATGAGAACATCATTACAAACGGCTCTGTTGTTGCGGTGGCAGACGGCCAGTGCATGCTCATCGTGGAGCAGGGCAAGGTAGTGGACGTGTGCGCCGAGCCCGGAGAGTATACCTACGATATGTCCACGGAACCCAGCATCTTCTCCGGAGATTTGGGGGAATCCATCAAAAGCGTGTTCCAGAATATAGGAAAACGCTTTACCTTTGGGGGAGAGGCACCCAAGGACCAGCGCATCTATTATTTCAATACAAAGGAGCTCACCGGCAACAAGTACGGCACTCCCAGCCCGGTACCCTTCCGGGTGGTAGACCAGCGGGCCGGCATCGACCTGGACATCGGGCTGCGGTGCTTCGGCGAATACAGCATACGCCTGAAAAATCCGCTGCTGTTTTACACCAACGTCTGCGGCAACGTCAGCGAGGACTTTAAAACCGAGCAGCTCGCAGGGCAGATGAAGACGGAGCTTTTGACAGCCCTCCAGCCTGCCTTTGCAAAGATCTCGGAGATGGGGATACGCTATTCCGCCTTGCCAGGGCACACAATGGAACTGGCCGAGGCCCTCAATGAGCAGCTCTCCGCCAGGTGGCGTGACCTGCGGGGCATGGAAATAGTTTCCTTCGGCGTCTCCAGCGTCAAGGCCAACGAGGAAGACGAGCAGATGATCAAGGAGCTGCAGCGCAATGCGGCGTTTATGGACCCCACAAGGGCGGCAGCGCATCTGGTGGGCGCCCAGGCAGCCGCCATGCAGTCTGCGGCAGCCAATCAGGGTGCAGGCCCCGCCATGGCTTTTATGGGTATGGGCATGGCCGGACAGATGGGAGGTATGAACTCCCAAAATCTCTATCAGATGGGCGCCCAGCAGCCAGAATCTGCGCCTGCCGCCACCGGCGGCTGGACCTGTTCCTGCGGGCAGAGCGGAATAACCGGCAGATTCTGCCCCAACTGCGGCAGCAAAAAACCGGAGCCGAAGCCGGCCGCCGACGGCTGGAAATGTCCTCAGTGCGGCGCAGAGGCAAGGGGGAGGTTCTGTCCTGAGTGCGGTGCGAAGAAGCCGGAGGCACAGACGGAGGGCTGGACGTGCAGCTGCGGCGCAGTAAACAAGGGCAAATTCTGCCCGGAATGCGGGGCTAAAAAACCCGCAGGCATACCCCAGTACAAATGCGACAAGTGCGGCTGGGAGCCGGCGGACCCCGCACACCCGCCTAAATTCTGCCCTGAGTGTGGAGACCCTTTTGATGACGGCGATATGCAGGGATAGTTCTCTGCCGCTGCTGGACATTAATAGTGCGGTTTGCAGTCTGCTGTTTCCG
>CALXGF010000154.1 GCA_944387735.1 uncultured Oscillospiraceae bacterium | reverse complement strand
GTCAGCACCTTGTCCCGGCGGAAGGTGAGATATGCGCGGGCCCGGCGGGTGGAGCGGCCCACTCTGCCCCGTATCTGGTGCAGCTGGGCCAGGCCCAGGCGGTCGGCGTCCTCTATTATCAGGGTGTTCACATTGGGGATGTCTATACCCGTCTCGATGATGGTGGTGCACACCAGCACCTGAATCTCCCCGTTGGCCACGCCGTCCATCACCGAGGAGAGCATATTTTTATCCATCTTGCCGTGGGCCACTCCCACGGTGACTTCCCCTTCCAGGAGCTTGGAGATGCGCCCGGCGGTGCGCTCTATGTCCTCCACCCGGTTGTGGAGGTAATAGACCTGGCCGCCCCGCTGTATCTCCCGGCGTATGGCGTCGGCCACTATGCCCCAGTCATGTTCCATGACGAAGGTCTGCACCGGCAGCCGGTCCTCGGGAGGCTCCTCTATGGTGGACATGTCCCGTATGCCGCTCATGGCCATGTTCAGCGTTCTTGGTATAGGCGTTGCCGACAGTGTGAGCACGTCCACACCCCGGCTCAGCTCCTTGATGTGCTCCTTGTGACTGACGCCGAATCGCTGCTCCTCGTCCACCACCAGCAGCCCCAGGTCCTTGAACTTCACGTCCTTGCTCAAAAGCCGGTGGGTGCCTATCACCAAATCGCACTTGCCGCTGGCCAGGTCCGAAAGGGTCTTGTTTGCCGCCGAGCCGGTGCGGAAGCGGCTGAGCTGCCGTATCTCCACGGGGAAGCCGAAGAAACGCTGCAAAGCCGTCTGATAGTGCTGCTGGGCCAGCACCGTGGTGGGCACCAGTATGGCGGCCTGCTTGCCGTCCAGCACGCACTTCATCACCGCCCGCAGGGCCACCTCCGTCTTGCCGAAGCCCACGTCCCCGCACAAAAGCCGGTCCATGGGCACGGCCCTCTCCATATCCGCCTTTATCTCGGCGGTGCATCTCAGCTGGTCGTCGGTCTCGGTATAGCCGAAGTTCTCCTCAAATTCCTGCTGCCACTGGCTGTCGGGGGAGAAGGCATAGCCCGGCAGCCGCTGGCGCTGGGCGTAGAGGGCGATGAGCTTTTTGGCCATGTCCTTGGCGCTGGCCTTGGCCCGGCTGCGTTTTTTCTCCCAGTCGGCGCCCCCCATCTTGCTGAGATGTACCGGCTTTTCCTCCCCGGCCCCGGTGTACTTGCTCACCAGGTCCAGCTGGGTGGCGGGGACATAGAGAGTGTCCGTCCCGGCGTAGTTTATCTTGATATAGTCCTTGTCAAAGCCGTCCACCTTCATCCTGACGATGCCGGCAAAGCGGCCTATGCCGTGGTTCTCGTGGACCACAAAGTCCCCCAGGGAGAGGTCGGCGCAGCTGTCTATCCGCTGGCGGCCGGGAGGCAGCTTCCGACGCTGCTTCTTTTTTTCCCCCCGGCGGAGAAGCTGGGCGTCGGTGAGTACCGCCAGGCGCAGCGCCGGGTACTCCATGCCCGCAGATATGGAGCCCAGGCTTATACAGCATCGGCCCGGCTCCGGCAGCTTTTTAAGCTCCCGGTATATCAGGGTCTCTATGCCCTGGTCCTTAAAGAAGCTCTGCAGCACCTGGGCCCTGCGCTCATCGGCGGAGAGCACCACCACGGAGTAGTTCTGCTTCAGGTATTGGTTAACGTCCTCCGCCGCAGTCTGGGCGGAGCCGGCATAGGAGGGCAGCTGCTTTGCGCTGATGCTGCTGAGGGTCCTAGGGGCTATGGGATTTCTCCCCACGGTGAAGGCCTCCCCCATGTACAGGGGATAGTCCTCCAGCTTCTTGAACAGGGCCTCGGGACTGAGGGCGAAGCCCTCCGCTCCCAGGGCGGTCTGGCCCCGGCGCTGCAGCTCCCGTATATCCTCTCCCAGCTGCTTTAGGTATTCCTTGGCCCGCTGGGCGCCGCGGCCCGGCTGGTCCAGGAACACAAAGGCCCCCTCCGGTATATAGTCCGCGGCGCTGGCCATGGGGTAGACTAGGGGCAGGTAGCGGTCGGCGTCGCTCATATTAAGGCCGTTTCTCAAGCCCTCTGCGTCGCTTCTCATGCAGGCGGCCAGGGCGGCGGCGTTCTCGCTGCTGCGCTTTCTGGCGTATTTCTCCGCCAGCTTCTCTATCTCCCCGGCCAGGGCCTCCGCCCCGCCTATGCTGAGGGAGGGCAGGGTCTCCGCCGCCGGTAGGATGCAGCAGCTCTCCACACTCTCGCTGCGCCGCTGGCTCTCGGTGTCGAAATGGCCCATGGAGTCGATATCGTCCCCCCAGAACTCTATACGCACCGGCTCCCTGTCTCCGGGAGAGAAAAAGTCCAGGATGCCGCCCCGGCGGGCGAACTGGCCCGGTCCCTCCACCTGGTCGGTGAGGGCATAGCCGCAGCGCAGCAGGGCCTCTTCCACCTTCTCCGGAGGACAGCTGCCCCCCGCCTCTATCACCAGGGCCGCCTGCCTCAAAGTCTCCGGAGGCATGCATCGCTGGATGAGGGCGGATATGGAGGCGACAAGTATCCGGGTCTTGCCCGTGGCCAGCCGGTACAATACCGCCAGACGTTTTTGCTCCGCCTGGCGGGAGACCGCCTCGGTCTGGTAGAAGACCCAGTCCCGCATTATAAGGCAGTCCGCCTCCCGGCCCAGCATGGCTTCCAGATCTTTGGCAAAGCTCTCCGCCGCCGTGTCGTCGGGGCAGACCACCACCAGGGGCAGGCCCAGCTTGTTCTCCAGAGCCGCCGCCAGGTTTGCCCGGTGCACCGGGGACAGGCCGGAAATGAGCGCAGGAAGCCCTCCGCTCTCCAGCAGCGAGGGGAGGGCGGCGGCTTCCTTATGCTCCAGTATTTGATTTACCAATATGTCCATGGCGCTGATTATAGCACCTATTTTTTATCTTTTCAATCGTTTTCAGTCAGCTGAGCCCAGGTTCAATCCTT
>CALXGF010000153.1 GCA_944387735.1 uncultured Oscillospiraceae bacterium | reverse complement strand
CCGCCCCGCCCATGCCTCCCAGCTCTCTGGCTACGCTGCCCAGTATCTCCGAGATGTCCAGATACTGGCCCCAGGCCACGTTCCTGTTCTCCGAAAGATATGAACGCAGCTGCCGCCGGTAGGACATGCCCCGCAATTCTCCGTTTACCGCCGCCACAAAGGCCGGCAGACTCTCGCACTTGGCGCGGAAAAACTCCGGAAGGTCCTTTACCTCCAGGCTGCCGTGGTCTATCATGGCCTGGGTGGCGTCGTTCATGGCGGTGAGGGTGTCCACATACTCGGCGTTCCAGCAGCGGTTTTTATACTTGCAGCCCACACATACCTCGTCCGCCGCCCGGTCATAGATGCGGGCTATGTTCTCGTCGTTATAGGGCTCCGCAATGCTCCGGCGCACCGTGTCAAAGAGCTGGGCATAGGCCTCGCTGAGATTCTTTACCCGCCCCGCCACAAAGCGGCGAAGCCCGGTCTCCCCGCTGCCTTTATCCATGTTCTGAAGCATCAGACCTATGTGCATGAGAAAGCCGGAGGGCAGCAGCATAAATATCACCGAGGCGCAAAAGGTCTCGAACAGGGCGCTTATATACATTCCGGCGTTCCAGGCGCAGACCACCGCCAGAGCCCCGGAGAGGATGAAGCTGAGGACAAAGAGGACCCGGCCATGCTTGCCGAAGACCCCGGACAGCAGCCCGGAAAAGGAATAGGCCATAGTATAAAAGGGGGCTCCCTGATGGGCCACGTCCATGGCCAGGCCCAGCACCGTGCCCACGGCCGCCCCGGTGAGCAGGCCGCCCTTCATGGCGGAGGTCATAACCATCAGCAGGGCTAGCACCCGCCCCAGGGACACGGTATCAAATATCACCAGACGAGACGCCGCCATCAGCAGGCAGGCCGCCATTATCATCACCGACACGCTGTGGCGCAGCTCCGCCGTCTCTGTGGTACAGGGTCGGGAGTTGAGGGCCTCCCGGAAAAAGTAGGCGCCGCCGAAAGCCAGGGCAGTCTCCAAAAACAGCTCCGCCGCCAGAGGCACCGCCCCGTCCGCCGTGGAAAAACTGCCCAGAAAGCCGGTAAAACCCATGACCAGAGCCGCCGCAGTAGGCATGAAATAGGGGTTTTTATATATACTCAGTTCGTGGAACACAAAGGCAATGGTATACACCAGCACCGCCGCCGCTATGTATCGTATGCCCCACTCTATCCCCCCGCTGACGAGATAGCCCAGAGCAGCCCCAGCCAGGGCAAAGACCCCGCTGACACCCGCCCCGGAACAGGCCGCCATAGCCATGCCAAAGGGCGCCCCGTTCTCCAGCACCCTGGCGCAGGCCATCACACAGCCCAGGC
Source organism: uncultured Oscillospiraceae bacterium (assembly GCA_944387735.1). Lineage (GTDB taxonomy): Bacteria > Bacillota > Clostridia > Oscillospirales > Oscillospiraceae > Limivicinus. The sequence goes on along the minus strand of CALXGF010000153.1, from coordinate 10,092 downwards.
CCATGTAGATGCCGCAGCGGCCCACCAGCAGAAAGCGGCCGTCTACCTGTCTCAGGGCTCCGCCGCCTTTCATCGCCCTAAGTTTTTCCTGTCCCCCAAAGTCCATTATCTTGCCTCCCGAGTTTACATAAGATAAATTTATTATAGTTATGTAATACCAAGAAGTCGGTCATACGGCGCTGTTGAATAGGGATTTTTAATCATGAAAAATAAGCGGAAAACATAGGGAGAGTATGTGCCGCCGCATATCTTGTCCTTGTAATAAAAACTTTGGCGTGGTAGAATATTCCGATGAGAAAAATTGCGGGAGGTATCCATATGAGCTATATAAAAGACATAGAGCTGGCCCCTTCGGGAGAAATGAAGATAAAGTGGGTGGAGCGGAACATGCCGGTCTTAAGGGGCATCGGCGCCGACTTTATCCGGGAAAAGCCCTTTGAGGGGCTGAAGATAGCTCTGTCGGTACACCTGGAAGCCAAGACAGCTTATCTATGCCGGGTGCTGGAGATGGGCGGGGCGCAAATGTTCGTAACCGGCTCCAATCCCCTGTCCACTCAGGACGACGTGGCGGCGGCTCTGGCCGCCGGAGGCATGGAGGTTTTTGCCCGCTACGGCTGTTCCATGGAGGAATATGAGGATTGCCTGTGCAAGGTGCTGGAGGCCGGACCCAACATCATTATAGACGACGGCGGCGATCTGGTTCATCTGATGCACACCAAGTATACCGAGCTTATCCCCAATGTTCTGGGGGGCTGCGAGGAGACCACCACCGGCATACACCGGCTGAAGGCCATGGCCAGGGAGGGCAGCCTCCGTTTCCCCATGGTGATGGTCAACGAGGCCGACTGCAAGCACATGTTCGACAACCGCTACGGCACCGGCCAGTCCGTATGGGACGGCATCAACCGCACTACCAACCTTATTGTCGCCGGGAAATATGTGGTAGTCTCCGGCTACGGCTGGTGCGGCAAGGGCGTCTCCCTCCGGGCCAAGGGTCTGGGGGCCAAGGTCATCGTCACCGAGACCGACCCGGTGCGGGCCCTGGAGGCCGTTATGGACGGCTACGAGGTGATGCCCATGGCCAAGGCAGCTCGGCTGGGAGACATGTTCATCACCGTCACCGGCTGCAGCGGCGTCATTACCAAGGAGCATTTTGAAGTTATGAAGGACGGAGCCATCCTCACCAACGCCGGCCACTTCGACGTGGAGGTGGACATGGCGGGGCTGGAGAAGCTGGCTGTGGAAAAATACGAAGCCCGGCATAATATTCAGGGCTATGTGCTGCCTAACGGCAAGACCCTCTTCACCATTGCCGAGGGCAGGCTTGTAAACCTTGCTGCGGGAGACGGACACCCGGCGGAGATAATGGACATGAGCTTTGCCGTTCAGGCTCTCAGCGCAGAGTACCTGGCAAAGCGCCGGGGGCAGCTTCAGCCCGGAGTCATCCCCGTGCCCAGAGAGCTGGACGAGGCTGTGGCCCGGCGCAAGCTGCAGGCCATGGGCGTGGAGATAGACTCCCTCAGCCGGGAGCAGCAGGATTACCTGGGGTTATAAAGCCCCTTTAAGATACACCGAGGGGTGATAGTTTTGGACGAAAAGGAAAACAGCCAGCACATGGACTTTGAGGCCCTGCAGGAAAAGCGCAGCGACGAGCTCATGGAGCTGCTGGATAAACGGGACATGAAGCAGCTCCAGCGGCGCATGGAGGAAATGAACGAGTTCGACGTGGCGGAATTCCTCACCCAGATAGAGGACAACCGCATGCCCATGGTGTTCAGGCTTCTTTCCAAGGAGACGGCGGCAGACGTTTTTGCCAACTTTGAGGCCCCGGAGCAGGAGCGCATCATAAACTCCATCACCGACTCGGAGCTGGCGGGGATAATCGAAGAGCTGTACGTGGACGACGCTGTGGACATGATGGAAGAAATGCCTGCCAACGTGGTCAAGCGTATAATGCGGGCCGCCACCCCCGGCACCCGCAGCCTTATAAACCAATACCTTCGCTATCCGGAAAACTCCGCCGGCAGTATAATGACCTCGGAGTTCGTGGATTTGAAAAAATACATGAATGTGCGGGAATCCATCGCCCGCATCCGGCGCATAGGCGAGGACAAGGAGACCATTTACGTCTGCTTTGTCATCTCCGCCGACAGGAAGCTGGAGGGCATAGTCACCGTAAAGGACCTGCTCTTAAACGACGACGACACCATAATAGAGGACCTGATGGACAGGAACGTGGTTTTTGCCTCCACCACTGAGGACCAGGAGAGCGTATCGGAGAAGTTCTCCGACTACGACCTTATGGCTCTTCCGGTGGTGGACACCGAGGGCCGCCTGGTGGGAATAGTCACCGTTGACGATATCATAGACGTTATGGAGCAGGAGACCACCGAGGACTTCGAGATCATGGCCGGTATCCTGCCCTCCGACAAGCCCTATTCCCGCACCGGGCCCATGGACATGTGGAAAAACCGTATTCCCTGGCTGATGTTCCTGATGCTCTCGGCCACCTTCACCAGTATGATACTCACCAGTTTTGAACAGATGCTTGCCGTCCAGGCGGGCCTGGTGGCCTTTATACCCATGCTCATGGGCACCGGCGGCAACTCCGGCGCCCAGGCTTCCACCGCCGTGATTCGCAGCCTCTCCATTGGAGACACCGAGCCCCGCGATGCTCTGAGGGTCATCTGGAAAGAGTGGCGGGTGGCTCTGCTCTGCGGAGTCAGTCTGGCCCTGGTGAACTTCTGCAAGATGCTGCTGGTGGACAGCTGGCTGCTGCACAACGCCAACGCCACCGTTCTGGTGGCGGCCACGGTGAGTCTTTCAATAGTGTTCATCGTCATGTTTGCCAAAGTGGTGGGGGCCATGCTCCCCCTCATGGCCGAAAAGATAGGCGTAGACCCGGCGGTGATGGCAAACCCCCTTATATCCACCGTCACCGACGCCGTGTCCCTGCTCATATATATCTATATTGCAAAGCTCATTTTGAATATTTAAGGAGCCCTTTAGATGGAAGTTTCAGCCCTTATGCCCAAGATGGTCATATTTGTGGTTTTGATGGTCATCGGTTATCTCTGCGCCCGGACCAAGTTTGCCGGCCGGGAGTTTACCCGTGACGCCAGCAAGATGGTAATAAACGTGTTTATGACCGCAACCATTATAAATTCCGTCCTGGTCACCGACACCCGCCTCAGCGGTAGAGAACTGGCAGTAGTCATGCTGGCCCTGAGTATCGCCATCGTAGTGGGATGGATACTGGCCGCAGCCAGCTGCCGTGTCATGGGACTTGCCGAGCGCTCTCCCCTTTTTGAGCTGCTCATCGGCGTGATGAACAACATGTTCATCGCCCTTCCGGTGGTGGAGGAGCTCTTCGGCAGCGAGGCGGTGTTCTACTGCTCTCTGTCCTGTATCCCCTTCAACATCATCCTATACACCTACGGAGTGTACCGGCTCCATGGCGGCAGGGGCGCAGTAAGGCTGAAGGACATCTTCACGGTCCCCCTGTTGGCCACCTTTGCGGCCCTTATAATTTTCATGGCCCAGCCTCCTATCCCCGGCGTGCTTCGGGAGCTGGCCGATTCCCTGTCCGCCGCCACCATGCCCCTGAGCATGATAGTCATCGGCTCCTCCCTGGGTTCGGTAGGTCTGCTGGACGCCTTTAAAAACTGGAAGCTGTACATAATGTGCTTTATCCGGCTGCTTCTCTGCCCGATGCTGGTGTGGCTGCTCGTCGGTCTTGTCACCCAGGACATCGTTTTGATGGTGACTTCCACCATCATTGCCGCCAGCCCCAGCGGAGTCATAGTCTCTGTGCTGGCAATCCAATATGACCGGGATGCAGTATTCACTTCCGAGGGTATACTGCTGTCCACAGTCTTTTCCATGCTCACCATTCCCCTGGTGATATATATAATAATGTGAGAGGTGAGAAGCCGTGCATATTCCCCAGGGCGCAAGCCAGACCATAGACATCCTCAGCTTTGAAGAGGCCCTCAGCCTCTCCGGACAAAGCGGGGACTACGACAGCGGCAAGTGGCTGTACGTGCCGGATTTCTACACCGAATACCGTTATATTCTGGGCACTCGGGGCAAAAATCCCCTTATCTGCATAGGCATAAACCCCTCTACCGCCCGGCCCGACGATTTGGACAACACTCTGAAATCCGTCTCCCGCATCGCTGCGGGCAACGGCTACGACAGCTGGATAATGTTCAATGTCTACGCCCAGCGGGCCACCCGCCCCGACGACATGGACAGGGAGCTTAACGGGCGGCTGCACCGGGAGAACATGGCCGCCTTCCGCTACATACTTCAAAGCGTGGCGCCGGGAGTCTCTCCCGCCGTCTGGGCCGCCTGGGGCGCCATCATCGAAAAACGCCCCTATCTCCCCGGCTGCCTCCGGGAGATGGCGGAGCTGGGACAGCAGTACGGAGCCCACTGGCTCCGGGCGGGAAAGTGCTCTCTGAAGGGCCACCCCCACCACCCCCTGTATCTGCGGAAAGACGAGAAGACAGTGGACTTCGATATAGAAAAATATCTGGAGGGATTGAAATGCTGAAGCTTGCCATATGCCAGCTGAGGACCGAGCTGGACCAGCGGGAGACCATGGAAAAAGCCTACAGGATGATAGCCGAGGCTTCCGGCAATGGGGCCGATATCGTGGCTCTGCCGGAGATGTGGAACTGCCCCTATTCCAAGGAATACTTTAAAAAATACGCCGCCATAGGCCACCAGGAGGCGGTGACGGCCATGTCCAGATGGGCGGCCGAATTTGGAGTGCTGCTGGTGGGCGGCTCCGTGCCGGAGACCGAGGAGGGCTGCATATACAACACCTGCTTCGTCTTTGACAAGCAGGGCAGGCAAATAGCCCGCCACAGGAAGGTCCACCTCTTTGACGTGGACCTTCCGGGAATGACGTTCAGGGAGTCCTCCACCTTCAGCGCCGGTGAGAAAATAACCGTTTTTGACACAGACTGCGGCAAGATGGGCTGCGCCGTGTGCTTTGACCTGCGCTTCCCGGAGCTGTTTCGGGCCATGGCGGTACGGGGGGCCAAAATAATATTCCTCCCCGCCCAGTTCAACACCACCACCGGCCCGGCCCATTGGGAGCTGTCCCTGCGTACCAGGGCCGTGGACAACGAGCTGTTTGTAGTGGGGGCCTCCGCCGCCCGCTACGAGGGCTTCAGCTATCCCTGCTGGGGCCATTCTACCGTGGTCGATCCCTTCGGCCAGGTTATCGCCGGCTGCGACGAGACCGAGCAGATACTCTACAGCGACATAGATCTGGATAGAGTGGATGAGGTGCGCCGATCCCTGCCCACCTTCCTGCACCTGCGCCGGGATGTCTATGCAGTGGCGGAGTGAGACATGGGCATAAGGGAAGATATAGAAAAATACCGCCCTTTCAACGAACAGGAGCGGCGGGATAAACAGGTAATACTGGACTTCATCCGCAATAACAACGACGCTTTTCTCCGCAGCAATCTCATTGCCCACATGACCGCCTCGGCCTGGATAGTGAATCCCCAGCGCACTAAGACCCTGCTGGTCTACCACCGTCTTTTTAACTCCTGGTCCTGGACCGGCGGCCACGCCGACGGGGAGGAGGACCTGCTGGCAGTGGCCCTGCGGGAAGTCCGGGAGGAGACGGGGGTGAAAGATCCCCGGCCAGTGACGGAGGATATCTACTCCCTGGAGGCGCTTACCGTGGACGGCCACGAAAAGCACGGGGAATATGTGCCCAGCCATCTGCACATGAACGTGACCTACCTGCTGGAAGCCGACGAGGGGGAGTCTCTCCGCATCTGCCGGGAGGAAAACAGCGGCGTGGCCTGGTTCTCTCTGGAGGAGGCTCTGGAGATCTCCACCGAGCCCTGGTTTGTGGAGCGGATATACAAGAAGCTGAACGACAAGCTGAAGACTGTATAGAAACAGCGCCGGTACCCGGAGGGGTACCGGCGCTGCTTTGCATCAAAGCTCCTCATTACGTCCGAAAGCTTATTAAGTTAAACGGGCTTATATGCATCCGGCAAATACAAGCCCCCGCAGCTTCAAAAGGGAAGCCCGTGCTTGCCTGACAGCCCAGACAGCCGTTTTTAAATTCTGTTATTATCTCCCCATTCGCACATGCCGTCCAATATGGGAATCAGGGATTTGCCCCTCTCCGTCAGACTGTACTCCACTTTGGGCGGTATCTGCGGATACTCCTCACGATGTATAAGCCGGTCCGATTCCAGCTCCTTCAACGTAGAGCTTAGGGTCTTATAGGAAATATTCCCTATATACTTTTTCATCTCGTTAAAACGAACTACCCCAAATTCCATCAGTGTATACAGGATGGTCATTTTGTATTTTCCATTGATCAGGGAAAGGGTGTAGCTAAAGCCGGTGGCGCCCAGGCTCTCATTTGATATGCAGCGATCGCCCATTTTTACACTCTCCTATAGGTAAGTATTGAACTTAGATGTGCGTACTTGTTTATCTGCTTATTCTTGCTATAATTATATCGCACCCAGAAAAAAAGTCAATTCACAACTATGAGGAGGAAATATTATGAGTAAAAAAATCCTTGTGATTACAGGCAGCCCCCGTAAGAAGGGCAACAGTTTTGCCATGACGGAAGCCTTCGTCAACGCTGCCCAGGCAATGGGACACAGCGTGAAAAGGTTTGATGCCGCCATGATGAAACTGGGCGGCTGCCATGCCTGCGAGACCTGCTACAAGACAGGAAAAGCCTGTTCTTTTGATGACGATTTCAACATCATTGCCCCGGAGATTCTGGAAGCGGATGCGATCGTGTTCTCTATGCCTGTCTATTGGTATTCCATTCCCTCCCAGATCAAGGCTGTCATCGACCGCATCTATTCGCTGGTAGTGGGCGGCAAGGATATTTCCGGGAAAGAATGTGCCCTCATCGCCTGCTGCGAGGAGAATGACCTTACCGTGCTGGACGGAGTGCGTATTCCTATGGAGCGTACGGCTGCGCTGAATAAATGGAAAATGGTAGGCGAGGTTCTGGTTCCCGGAGTTCTGAATATCGGGGACATCAACAACACCGACGGATGCGCACGGGCTGCCGCTCTAGCAGAAAAAATTTAAAAAGAAGATTATGGGGAAAAAAATAGTTATATTAAACGGGAGCCCTCGAAAGAGCGGAAATACCTCAGCCCTTGTGAAAGCCTTCAGCAGCGGCGCAGAAAGCTCCGGAAACTCTGTTACGGAGTTCTTTCTGGATGGCATGGATATTCACGGATGCAAAGGCTGCTTAGGAGGACACAGCAGCCGTGAGCGCCCCTGCGTTCAGAAGGACGACATGAGCAAGATATACCCCCAGGTGAGGGACTGCGATGTTATAGTGCTGGCATCGCCCCTTTACTATTGGAATTTGAGCGGGCAGCTGAGAACAGCTATTGACCGTCTGTTTGCGCTGGAGGAAGGAGAGGGAAACCTGCTGAGAGGGCACGGCCGGGCCTGCGCCCTGCTGATGGCGGCAGAGGGTCACGGCTTTGAGGCTGTGTTTGGCTACTATAAGCATCTGGCAAAGCAGTTACAGTGGGAAAACCTGGGAGCAGTTCTCGCCGGCGGCAACGGGGATATAGGAGATATCAGCGGAAAACCTGAGATTCAAAAAGCCTATGAGCTGGGCCGCTCCATCGGATAATTGGTTAGGGTAAGAGTGAATAAGATCAAAAGAAGGGGGCGCTTTTCAGATTGCGCCTGTAAAATGAAAGCAGGCTCTTATAAAAGTAGGAGCGCATGCTCAGCGCAGTCAAAAAGGCCTTTAAGGGCTTTTTGACTGCGCTTTATAAAAGGCAGCCACAGGCTATGCCCGTGGCTGCCTTTACAATACAGAAGCCATGCTCGCTCCTGCAGCGGACATGGCTTCTGTTAAATTTACTTTTCCTGTGTCTGCTTTTGCCTTACGGATGAAAGCTTTTGACGCCCTGCGCTGTCTTTTCTGACAGAGTTCAATAAAGCCGTCGTCAGCCCCCGGCCTGGGCCGCCTTCTGGTACCCAGCTCGGCCGCCTGGGAGTAGTATTCATGGACCTTGCTTTCATCCTTAAGATCCTCGCTTATTCCATATACGTCTCCCAATGTTATCAGGTATAGGGTCAGATCCTCCGCCTCCGGGTTGGCGGCTATGTACTCCTCCAGGCCCTGGGCGGCCTGGGCAAACAGCTCCTCCGCAACATCCATGTTTCGGTCTGCAGCCTCGGCCCCGGCATACATTCTCGCCAGATAGGCCATGGCCGGAGCGTCCCCATATTCGGCGGCCCGGCAGAACAGATCCAGGGCCTTGGGATAGTTCTTTTTCAATCCGCAGGCCCCGTCCGCGCCATACAGGCACATGCCCAGCAGGCGCAGAACCGGTGCATATTCGCCGTTTTCATGTTCCAGCAGCAGCTCATAGGCAGCAGTATAATCCATATCGTTGTAATACAGACGATAGGCCCGGAGATAGGCTGCCTCCTCCGGGCTCGGTTCCGCCGGGGCCTCGCTCTCTGCCGGGGCCTCGCTCTCTGCCGGGGCCTCGCTGCCGGCGCAGGCCGCAAGGCCCAGGACCAGGGCCAGTATGAGCAGCAGGCTCAATAGTTTCCTCAGTTGTTTCATCTTTCTCCCTCCGTTTATTTTTTTAAGCTCAGTCTCCTATAAAGGGCTCCCTGTCTCCGCCGGCACGGCAGCCGGCAGTCCAGCGATTCTTCTAGTATGCACGCATTGATTTCTTTCAATGGTCAAAGGCGCAGGCTCCGCAATATTCGCCCTTTGCTTAAAAATCCGGTAGCCAATAGCTTTAGATTTAGATGTATTCTAATGTCCGATCTGCCGGAAATCAATTATGTCGGAATATTTTGCAGGAGTTTTGGAATAAAACGCTCTACTGTCAACGGCAAACGGCGCCCCATCCTTCAGACAGCGTTTTATGCTGTCTGACAAATGGGGCGCCGTTTAATATCGTGTTATTACATTTGGGGATATATCCGTCAAAGAGACGGCTTTCAGTTGTTGACCCGGTTTTTGATCTCTTCGCTGATCTTGGCGGCAAAGTCCTCAAAGGGCATGGCGCCCATGTCAACGCCGGCTCTGGTGCGCACAGCCACGGCTCCCGCCTCGGCCTCTCTGTCCCCCACCACCAGCATATAGGGGATCTTCTGCATCTGGGCCTCGCGGATCTTGTAGCCTATCTTCTCGTTGCGCAGGTCGGTCTCCACCCGCACCCCCAGCTCCTCCAGCTTTTTGGCCACTTCCTTTGCGTAGTCTGCGGTCCTGTCGGTTATGGGCATGACCTTCACCTGCACGGGAGAGAGCCACACGGGGAAGGCGCCGGCATAGTGCTCGGTGATGACGCCGATAAAACGCTCGATGGAGCCGAAGACCACCCGGTGTATCATCACGGGGCGGTGCTTCTCGCCGTCGGCCCCGGTGTACTCCAGCTCGAAGCGCTCAGGCAGCTGCATATCCAGCTGGATGGTGCCGCACTGCCAGGTCCGGCCCAGAGAGTCCTGGAGATGGAAGTCCAGCTTGGGGCCGTAGAAGGCTCCGTCGCCCTCGTTGATGACATAGCTCTTGCCCATCTCGGTGATGGCCTCTTTCAGAGTCTCCTGGGCAAACTCCCAGTCCTTCTCATCTCCCATGTGGTCCTCGGGCATGGTGGACAGCTCTATCTCGTAAGGCAGCTCAAAGAGGGAGTAGACCTCGTCGAAGAGGCGGACTACATTCTTTATTTCGTCCTTCATCTGGTCCCAGGTCATAAAGATGTGGGCATCGTCCTGGGTAAAGCAGCGGACACGGAACAGACCGTGGAGAGCGCCGGAGAGCTCGTGGCGGTGCACCACGCCCAACTCGCCCACTCTAAGAGGCAGATCCCTGTAGGAGTGGGGCTCGGACTTGTACACCAGCATGCCGCCGGGACAGTTCATGGGCTTTATGGCATAGTCCTCCCCGTCGATAAGGGTGGTGTACATGTTCTGCTTGTAGTGGAACCAGTGGCCGGAGGTCTCCCACAGATGGCGGTTCAAGATCATGGGGGTGGAGACCTCCACGTATCCGTAGCGCTTGTGGACCTCACGCCAGTAGTCGATAAGGGTATTTTT
>CALXGF010000152.1 GCA_944387735.1 uncultured Oscillospiraceae bacterium | reverse complement strand
GGAGGGTGAGCTGCTGGTAAACGGCACTCTCCAGACCGGGGAGATACTCTACCCCACCTACCCCGGGGATAAACTCACTTATCCCTACCACGTCCCGGAGGACTCCCTCTTCATTCTTGGGGATTACCGCACCCAGTCCAGCGACAGCCGGGACTTCGGCGCCCTGCCTTTGGAGGATGTGGAGGCAAAGGTCATAAGCCTCCTCCGCCGCCGCGGGCTCTAGCTTTTCGGACTTTCCTTCTCTTGCAAAGGGAAGATATATATGCTGAATATAATTCACGGGAGGAAACAATATGAAAAAAATTATGTCTCTGCTTCTTGCTCTGCTTCTCGTCATGTCCCTCGGCTCTGCCGCCTTTGCCGAAGCTGATAAAGACGCAAGCTTTGGCAAAACCTACAAGCTGGAAAATGCAGATACCACTTCCCCGGCAGAAACCTTTACTTTTAGATTTTCAAACGGTCGAGTTACTGACGCTGCGAAGGGGACTGTCGCACCCCCAATTCCCGACTCAAGCGTTACTTTTGCTGCAGGAGAGGCTACATCCGCCGGTGATACGAATAATGTGGCTGTGGCTCTCTCCGATATCGACTGGCCCTCAGTTGGCATCTACACCTACGATGTTAAGGAAGTCGCCGGCAGCACTCCGGGCGTTACATATTCCGAGCAAATACTCAGGCTGAAAGTTACCGTGGCCTACGATGAAAATACTCAGACCTACTACACTGCTTTCGTAACCATGAACCTTGTTGACGCTGATGGAAATGGTCAAACAGATGTCAAAACCGGCGCTTTTGAAAACACCTACTCCGCCGGGTCCCTGTCCGTGTCAAAGACCGTCACCGGCAATATGGGCGACCACAGCAAATACTTCGCCATAAACGTCACCCTCACCGGCGAAGCTGGAAAGACCTATGCCGCTTCCTACACGGTCACCGGCGGCAGCAAGCTCACAGACGGAACTACAGATGCAGCCACCGCAAGCATATCCGTTGACGGTCAGTCCCACACCTTCTACCTCAAGCACGGCGATACCCTTACCATACATAACCTGCCCTACGGCGTGACTTATGAAGTCACTGAGGAGAACTATACCGGCGATGGGTACACAACCACGCACGCCTTCTCAGATGATGCAAAGAAAATCGACACCGCCTCTGATACCGTCACCGTCACCAATAACAAGGAAGCCACTGTAGACACCGGCATCGTTCTGGACAGCCTGCCCTATGTGCTGCTCCTGGTCCTCTCCATCGGCGGCGCAGTCCTCTTCCTTCTGAAGCGGCGCTCCTCCCGGGAGTCCTGAGTCCTTCCGTCTCATTCTCTAAACTCTCCCCGCCTCCGGGGACCCCAGCCCCGGCGGTCAGCTTGAAAGAAAGGAGGGGGGCTCGACCCCGGCCGGACTATGTTTAGGATATTCCTTCGTACCGCAAATTTCCTGCTCAGTTTATTTGTGGTCCTCTGCCTCCTCCTCTCCGGCGCCTACGCCGCCTATGCCCTCTGGGACAATAATCAGATATATTCCGCTGCGGAGAACGTCCGGGAGGATATGCTGAAGCTTAAGCCCCAGGCTGAGGAGGGGGAGGAAGGCCCAGGCTTTCAGGAGCTCCAGGCCATAAACCCCGACGTCTGCGCCTGGGTCTCCCTGGACAACACCCAGCTAGACCACCCTGTCCTCCAGGGTCAGGACAACATGAGCTATATCAACACCGACGTCTACGGGAATTTTTCCCTCTCCGGCAGCATTTTCCTGGACTCCCGCAACAGCCGGGATTTTGGCGACGCCTACTCCCTGCTCTACGGCCACCACATGGAAAACAGCGGCATGTTCGGCGACCTGGCCCTGTATAAGGAGGGAGATTTCTTCGATGAAAATTCCTCCGGAGAGCTCATTCTCCCCCAGGGCAGCTACAGCCTGGAGATATTCGCCTGTCTGCTGGTGGATGCCTCCGACGACTATATTTTTGAGCCCGAGCGTTGGGCAGGAGATCCCTCCGCTCTGGTGGACTATGCCGCCGAGAATTCCCTTCACTTCCGCCGGGAACCCCTGGACAGGGCGGCGGAGACCGGCCTCAAGGTTCTGGCCCTCTCCACCTGCTCCACGGAGTTCTCCGATGCCAGAACTGTGGTCCTGGCCTGTATGTTTCCCTCTCAATCTCCGGTTCAGGAAGGAGTTTGATGTAAGATGAAAATTTTATACAGAGCTCTGTCTCTTGTCCTCCTTGTCCTCGTCCTGGCATCTTTTGCCGGGACGGCCTTTGCCGACAATACCCTCAGCCTCTCTCTGCCCGTAAAGCTCAGTGCGGAGGGAAACCGCCCCAATCCCCCGGAGACCTATACCCTGCTACTCCGGGCTGACGACAAGAGCTATCCCATGCCCTCCGGCAGCATCGACGGCAGCTATACCCTCTCCGTCGCCGGACCCGGCGATTTCAGCTTCCCGGACATCCTTTTCGACCAGGTAGGGGTCTATAGCTATACTCTCAGCCAGCTTAAGGGCAAAAGCGGCAACTGTGCCTATGACGATACTGTCTACTCCCTGAAGGTCACCGTGAGCTACAGTCAAAACGGCAGCGACCTGGAAGCTGCCCTGGCCCTCTATCCCGCCGGCGGCGCCGTAAAGGCTTCTCAGGCTTTATTTGTGAACAAGTACGCCTATCCCCCTTCCGACACTCCCAGGACCGGGGACGGTTCCTCCCTGCCTCTCTATGGGGCCCTGAGCCTTTTGAGTCTGGCTGCCCTGAGCCTTGCTTCCCGTCCCCTCCTGTTAAGACGGGGTAAGAAAGACGTTCAGGCATAGACTGAGTACCGGCATACGGCTTGCTGGTCCCCCAAGTTTTCAAGAGCCCGGCCTGAATTTTAAAGTCGTGGCTTTTTCAGAAAATCGCTTCGGCCCACCTCCCCATGATAAAATGTATCCCGGCCCCGCTGCTCTGTGGCAGCGGGGCCGGGATTTTCCATTATCTATTTACAAGGCCATGCGCCGACCCGGGCCTCTCCTTCGCCCTCCCTTATTTTCTGTAGCCTGTGGAGAAATCCACCAGATTTTTCAGGGGCTCCCCCGCCAGGAAGGAGCGCAGGTTCCCGGCGCAGATATCCGCTATTCTCTCCACGGTCTCCGGCAGATGGTGGCCTCCGGAGACATGGGGCGTTATCACCAGGTTCTCCAGCCCCCACAGAGGGCTGTCCTCCGGCAGAGGCTCGTTCTCCGCCACGTCTATCCCGGCGGCGGCTATCTGTCCGTCCTTCAAAGCGGAGTACAGGGTCTGAGCGGACACGGCGTTGCCTCGACCGCAGTTTATGAATATTGCGCTGTTCTTCATAAGTCGGAAGCTGCGGTCAGTGTAAATATATCTGGTGGCAACAGTGTTTGGCAGTACGGACATTATCACATCCGCCCTGGGCAGCGCCTCATCCAGCTGCCCCGTGAGCATCAGCTCGTTGACATATTCCGGGCAAGGACCGGGTCTACGTTTCACCCCTATCACATAGGCCCCCATGCTTTTCACCAGCCTTGCGTAGTATCCGCCTATATCCCCCAGGCCCACCACCGCCACTGTGGCGCCTCTCAGGGAGCCGACTATGCCCCGATCTCTCCAGCGAGCGGCCCTCTGCTCGTCCCTGTACAGGTGCAGCTTTTTCTGCAGCATCAGGGTCAGGGCAAAGGCGTGCTCCGCCACGGCCTGGCTGTAGGCTCCTGTGGCATTGGCGAGCCGGGTCTTTTCATCCAGCACTCCGGGGACTATATAGGCGTCGGCGCCCGCCGACTCCAGCTGTAAAAGCTCCAGATTTTTCGATGCCTTGATCATATCCGCCCTGGGCAGGCCGATTATGACGTTTGCCCCCTGTATCTCTTCCTCCGACACCAGCTCCGGGCGGCTGAATGTGATATCTGCCCCGGCTCCGGCGGCCTCCAGTTTTTCCCGCTGTCTGGAGTTCAGCTCCATGAGTATAAGGACCTTTTTCATACTTGTTCTCCCCCTGCTGTATGGCGGAATCCCCGCCTTTTTTATATTATAAGCCCTCGCCCTTCCCAGGTCCGGAGGGAAACGCCGCCCCGTAACTCAGATAGAAGGGTCAAAGGCAAAGCCCGGACACGGCAGCGTCCGGGCTTGAAGCCATCTGATTAAATTACTTGGCGCTCTTGGCCATATCGCACAGGGCGGTGAAGGCGGCGGGGTCGTGAATTGCCATCTCGGAGAGCATCTTCCGGTTCATGTCGACGCCGGCGAGCTTCAGGCCGTGCATGAAGGTGGAGTAGTTCATGCCGTTCATCTTGCAGCCTGCGCTGATACGGGTTATCCACAGCTTGCGGAAGTCGCGCTTTTTCTGCTTGCGGCCTACGTAAGCGTAACGACCGGACTTCATCAGCTGCTCGTTAGCCATCTTATAGTGACGGGACTTGTTGCCCCAGTATCCCTTAGCAAGACCCAGAACTTTGCTCCTGTGCTTGCGGGTCATCATTGCGCCTTTAACTCTTGCCATTTGATTATCCTCCTATATAGCGTCTGCCCTTATTTATAAGGGATCATTTTCTTGATGGTTGCCTCGTTGGTCACGTCGGCGTAAGCCTCGGAACGCAGACGGCGGCAGCGCTTGGTGTCCTTCTTGGTGAGGATATGGCTCTTAAAAGCGTGTGCGCGCTTTACCTTGCCGGACTTGGTGAGGCTGAATCTCTTCTTGGCACCGCTAT
>CALXGF010000151.1 GCA_944387735.1 uncultured Oscillospiraceae bacterium | reverse complement strand
TTGCCCCGCCTGTGCTGTGCCTGCTGTGTGCGGCGTCGACCTGGGGGCTGAATCTGAGTCAGGAACTGGGGCAGATGTACACAGCGCTATTTGCCGGCATCGGAGCCCTGCTCCACCTGCTTATAGTGATACCGAGAAACAAGCCTGTAAATATTACGGAGGCTCCCGGGCAGGAGGCACCGGCCCCGACGGCGGAATAAAAGGTATAATTGTATTATTTAATAATTAGGTCTCCGGATCTCCCGGAGACCTAATTTCTATATCTGCCTGGCCGTCTGTCAACTCCTGGACAAAGGATTCATCCCATTGGTATTTGTCCCTGTCCAGGTCCTCCAAGGCAAAACGCAAAAAACCGTACTGCCCGTCGCTGCCTCTGTCTGAGGTGGCGTCGAACCATAGCCAGCGGCCGTCCAGGCTGGCAATATTCCACATGTGGTACTCACCGTAATATATTCCGCTCACATTGAAGCAGGGTATGCCAGCCTTTTCAAAGAGCAGCTTCAGGGCGTTGGCGTAGCCGCCGCATATGGCACAGCCATCCCTGAGAGCGCCCAGTGGGGTCTGGGACTCATAGGGCATGGGGGCCCTGTCCGAATAATAGCGCAGGTCGTATTCCACATGGGAGCAGAGCCAGGAATACAGCGCCCGGGCCTTTTCCTCCTGACTCATATCCTCGCTTATGAGCTGAGATACGAGGGAGTCGGCCAGCTCCTCCGCTTGCCTCAGGGCGCTCAGGCAGTCCGCCATATCCATGCCCAGGGGAGGGGAATATACCAGGGCGGTGGCATCGCTGCTCAGCCCACAGTTTATATAGCCGCCGCCCACCTGCTGCAGGGCCCGGTCCATAGAGTCCGGTTCCAGAGAGGTCAGGCAGATACGCAGGGAAAGTGGGGAGCTGCCCAGATTCTCTTCGGCGGCCTCAACAAGTTGAGGCAGGCTGTAAATTTCCGTACCCTCAAAGCCCTGGGGGAACTGTCCGGTCTTATATGGCATGTAGTGCACCATGCACTGAAGCTCCGTGCCACGGAGGCTGGGGGACAGCTCATAGGCATACTTCAGCTCCGGGGATTCTGCCAGTATCTCATAATACAGGTTCTTTACATCCAGCTCCGGCTGCTCTAACCCTGAGCTGCTGATATCCATTACGGGTGGCTGGGACAGGCGGATAATTGCTTCCCTGAGTATGACCTTGATTTCCTCAGGACCGGAGACCGGCAGGGGCGAGGAGGGACTGGCTTCCGGGGCAGGCGCAGGGGGACTTTCTCCGGCCTCATAAACTGGGGAGGCCGTTTCGGCGGGAGAAGAGACGGGGGCCTCCCCACTGTTCCGCCCGTAGCTCCACAGCAGGCCGAGACACAGGGAAACGACAAAGAGTAGTGCAATAAGCCGTTTATTCATGGGACCTTTCCTTTAAGTCGATAGTTTTTCGGCGGCAGCCCAAGGGGCTGCCGCCGATTTGTTTGAAAGTTTGAAAGATATGTTCTTATTCGCCGTAGCCCATGGGATTCTTGGACTGCCAGGCCCAGGTGTCCCTGCACATGTCATCCAGATTGTACTCCGCTTTCCAGCCCAGAAGCTGGGCGCTCTTGTCGGGGCTGGAGTATACGGTAGCCAGGTCGCCGGGACGGCGGGGGGCTATCTCATAGGGGATCTTGATACCGGTGACCCGCTCAAAAGCCTTTACCATATCCAAAACGCTGTAGCCCATGCCGGTGCCCAGGTTGAAGACGTTCTCGCCCTTGTGATTGGCCATGTACTCTATGGCGCAGACATGGCCCCGAGCCAGATCCACAACATGGATATAGTCCCGAACGCCGGTGCCGTCGGGGGTGTCGTAGTCATTGCCGAAGACATTCAGGTGATCCCGGCGGCCTACGGCCACCTGGGCGATATAGGGCATCAGGTTGTTTGGTATGCCTCTGGGGTCCTCACCGATAAGGCCGCTTTTGTGGGCGCCTATGGGGTTGAAGTAGCGCAGCAGAGCGATTGACCATTCGCTGTCGGCAAAGGCGGTGTCTCTCAGAATCTGCTCGGACATGTACTTGGTCCAGCCGTAGGGATTGGTGCACATGCCGGTGCGGGAGCTCTCCTTCAGGGGCATCTCGTTATCTCCGGAGTAGATGGTGGCGGAGGAGGAGAAGACGATGTTCTTCACGCCGTGGTCCTTCATGGCCCGGCACAGGGTGATGGTGGAGTTGAGGTTGTTGTCGTAATACTCCAGGGGCATGGATACGGACTCGCCCACAGCCTTAAGGCCGGCAAAGTGGATGGCGCAGCCGATGTCGTGCTTTTCAAAGATGCGATCCAGAGCAGCCCGGTCCCTGACGTCTATCTCATAGAAGTCCAGGGATTTGCCGGTTATCTGCTGTACCCGCTCCAGGGACTTGGCGCTGGAGTTCACAAGGTTGTCTGCTACTACCACTCCGTAGCCTTTTTCAAGAAGTTCAACGCAGGTGTGGCTGCCTATGTATCCTGCGCCGCCGGTGACTAATACATTCATAGCTTTTTACCTCTCAATCCAGCAGGGTGTCGGGATAGATGCCCTCGGCCCGCATATTTTTTATTGCATTGACTACACTTTCCATGTCTTCCTTGTAGGTGATGCCGTACCAGTTCTCATGGCAATTAAGGACTCTTATTTTGCCCTCGCCGGCCTTTATCATGTTGTTGGCCACAAAGGGGAGGAAGTACTCGCATTTATCTGGATTCTTGGGCAGATTCTCATCCAGCCAGGCCGGGAAGCGTTTCTCC
>CALXGF010000150.1 GCA_944387735.1 uncultured Oscillospiraceae bacterium | reverse complement strand
CACACCTACTGCACCGTGGCCACCGACGCAATAGCCAGATACAAACGTCTGTGCGGCTATGACGTGATGTTCCTCACCGGCACCGACGAGCATGGCCAGAAGATAGAGGAGAAGGCCAAGGCGGCGGGGCTCAGCCCAAAGGAATTTGTGGACCGGATAGTCACAGGGGAAAACGGCATCCTGGACCTGTGGAAGCTGATGAACATCTCCAACGACCGCTTTATCCGCACCACCGACGACTACCATGTGCAGGCCGTGCAGCGCATTTTTAAAAAGATGTACGACAAGGGCGATATATACAAGGGCTCCTATAAGGGCAAGTATTGCACCCCCTGCGAGAGCTTCTGGACCGAGAGCCAGCTGGTGGACGGAAAGTGCCCCGACTGCGGCCGGGAGGTACATGACGCCGAAGAGGAAGCCTACTTCTTCCGCCTCTCCAAGTACGCAAAGCCGGTGCAGGATCTGCTGGAGAGCGGCACTTTTCTGGAGCCCGCATCCCGTGTAAACGAGATGATAAACAACTTCATAAAGCCGGGCCTGGAGGACCTGTGCGTGTCCCGCACCAGCTTCAGCTGGGGCATACCTGTGGACTTTGACCCGGGCCATGTGGTCTATGTGTGGGTGGACGCCCTGTTCAACTACTGCACCGCCCTGGGCCTGCTCAACGACAGGTACGACGACTTTGACAAGTACTGGCCGGCAGACGTGCATAGCGTGGGCAAGGAGATAGTCCGCTTCCACTCCATTATCTGGCCCGCCATGCTCATGAGCATGGAGCTGCCCCTGCCCAAGAAGGTCTACGGACACGGCTGGCTGGTCATAGACGGGGGCAAAATGAGCAAGTCCAAGGGCAACGTGGTGGACCCCTATGTGCTGGCTGAACGCTTCGGAGTGGACGCCCTGCGCTTTTTCCTGCTGCGTACCTTCCCCTTCGGCTCCGACGGAAACTTCTCCAACGAGCTGCTTATAAGCACCATCAATACCGACCTTGCCAACGACCTGGGCAACCTGGTCTCCCGCACCACCGCCATGGTGGAGAAGTACTTCGGCGGCAAGCTGCCCATAGAGCGAGAGAGCGAGAGCGTGGACGACGAGCTGGTGGGTATGATAAAGAGCGCAAGGGCCAAGTACGAAAAGCAGATGGACGCTCTCCAGCTGCACCTGGCTTTGGAAGATATCTTCAAGCTCATACAGCGGGCCAATAAGTACATTGACGAGACCGCCCCCTGGGTGCTGGCCAAGGATGAGAGCAAGAAGGCGAGACTGGCCGCCGTCATGTACAACCTGCTGGAGGCTTTACGTGTCTCGCTCATTCTGCTGACCCCCTTCATTCCTGCCAGCTGCGAGAAAGCCTTTAAGCAGATCGGCGCCGACGATAGCTGCCGTACCTGGGAAAAAGCCGCCGAGTACGGCGCTTTGCCCGCAGACGTCAGAGTAACCAAGGGAGAGACCCTCTTCCCCCGCCTGGATATGGCCAAGGAGCTGGAGGCTCTGGAGAAGCTGGAGCACAAGGAATCCAAGACGCCACCGGTGCTGCCGGACGTTAGCATCGAGGACTTTTCCAAGTGCGACATGAGAGTGTGCAAGGTCATAAGCTGCGAGGCTGTGAAGAAGTCCGAGAAGCTGCTGAAGTTCATGCTGGACGACGGCAGCGGCGTTCCCAGGCAGATTCTCTCCGGTATCCACAAGTTCTACGAGCCGGAGCAGCTGGTGGGCAAGACCGTGGTGGCCATTTTGAACCTGCCCAGCCGTAAGATGATGGGCCAGGACTCCAACGGCATGCTGCTCTCCGCCGTGCGCGAGGTGGAGGGCAAGGAGGAGCTGCACCTTATTATTCTGGACGATTCCGTACCCGCAGGCAGCCAGCTGTGCTGATAAGGGCTGGGAAGAGAATATAATGCAATAATGTAAAAGGCTCCTGCATGGAAAGTGCGGGAGCTTTTTGAATCTTTGATGAAAAAATTTTTGATTTCCCTGCAAAATATCCGGAGAAAATGCGTCTATAAAACCAGAGACGTAAAACAGGGAGGAAGCTTGAATGTTTGACGGCGAGATAGTGGAACTATACTGGCAGAGGGACGAGAGCGCCATAAGTCAGACGGACATCAAATACGGCGCCTACTGCCGCAGCATATCCGACAATATACTCAGAGACCAGGGCGAGAGCGAGGAGTGCGTGAACGACACCTACCTGCGGGCCTGGAACTCCATGCCCATGGAGCGACCCCAGCGGCTCCCGGCCTTTCTGGGGAAAATAGTTCGCAATCTCGCCATCTCCAGGCTGCGGCGGAATAAGGCGGACAAGCGAGGCGGGGGAGAATACCCGCTCTGCCTGGAGGAACTGGGGGACTGCGTCGGAAAGCGGCCGGGGCCTGAAGGTGAGCTGGAGCTGAAAGAGCTGACGGAGCATATAGACAAGTTTTTGGCGGGACTAAAAGAGACGGAGAGGGATATATTTGTCAGCCGATACTGGTACATGGCTCCGGTGAATGATATAGCGGAGCGTTCGGGCTTCAGCTACAGCAAGACCGCATCCATGCTCCACAGAACCAGACTGAAGCTGGGGATGTATCTGAGAAAGGAGGGCCTATTGTGAGAGAAGAGAAGCTCATGGACGCCATGAACGATATAAGGGACGAGTATGTGGAGTCCTCCGGCAAATTCCTGGGACGGATAGAACCGGGAAGTGAGGAAGGAAAGCCCGTCAAAAGGCGCGCAGGCTGGGTGAAGATAGTACTTATCGCCGCCGTCATCGCATCCCTGCTGTCCCTGCCGGCCTATGCGCTGACGGAATATCTCCTCAACTCCCCGGAGCAGGCTTTGAAGCAGGCCCTTGGGGAGATAGACCGGCTCAACGAACTGGGAATAATCCGGGCAAAGCCGGAGCCCGACCCGGAGATAACAAAGATATTCAAGACCCAGGGGCAGGACCTGGGGCCGGACTTCTTCTACCGCATCATATACCCCAACTACCATGTGCATATCTTTGACGGCAAATACACGTTTGTCACCCAGCTGGACATGGCCTCTGGCAAGCTGCAATTTATAAGCATCACTGCCAAAGTCGATGAAAGTGAAGATCCCGTATATGAGGAGGAGTACAGCCTGCCTGACGGAAGCGATCAGACCCTGAGCAAGTACGACAATACAGACGACCTGGTCTCTCCGGAACTCACTGTGGGCGAGCTGTGCAGGGCGCTGACGGAGTACTGGGGCTTTGAGGGCTATACCCTCGGCGGCACTGAAAATGAGGACTACAACTGGGACACCCAGCCCCCGGCGGAGGACAGCCTGGTGAAGGACATCTTCGACGGCCCCTATATTACCGTGTACTTCCAGGGAGACCAGAAGGGTACGCCTATGTATGTGGAGCTGTATTCGGTGAGCGGAGCTACGGTAATGTCCATAGGTACCAACCACCTGGTGGGCTGATAAATCCATCGATACTAAAATTAAACTGAGGCGGTTTTGCTTACCGCCTCAGTTTTGCCGTTATGCGCAGATCGTTATTTCAGTTTCTCTATCTCCGGATAGCGGGAGAGAAGTATATCAATGTTTTCCCTTATTTGCCGCTCCGTATCCGCCAGGGTGCCGGTATCGGCCAGGTAGTCCCCGCTGGCAAAGCAGCTGACCATGAAGTCGTTTACCTCCGGGGAGTAATGGCTCAGGTCCATGTAATTGTCCAGATCGGCAGTGAGCTCCGCCCCCTGGAAATCAAAGACCTTAACATTGTCGTAGCTCTCCACCAGCTCCACAAAGCGGCGTTTTAACTCCATAGTGGTATCAAAGCTGCCTTCCTCTTCCATCTTATACCACAGCAGGGAGGAATAGGGAGGAAAGAAAAAAACAATGTCTCCCCGGCTCAGATCCAGGCTGCCCACAAACGATTCACAGTTGGCCAAGGCATTATCGGAGATGCTGGTCATGTCCACGTTTATGGCGGCGCCGTTGCCGCTGCCGGAATAGACTTCCAGCACCTGCTCCGCACTGAACTCATAGCGGTATGCCCAGTTCCCCATCAGGTCTATGCTCCGGGCCTCGTCAAAGCGCTCCGGCAGCCGTATGCCAAGTTTATCCGCCGCCAGCAGGCCCAAATTCAGAGGGATGAAGCGCATCCAGGCTTCGTAGCCCCAGAAATACTTGTAGTCGTTGAGAAGGCTGAAGTCCATGAGATAGTCCGGAAAACGCTGCTCATCTCTCTCCGAGGACAGCACGGAAGTGTCGATGCAGATGTAATAGCTTTGGGCATGGCCGGATTCCTGGGCCAGCTTGAATAGGGCGGATATCTCGGCGCTGGTTATGCCGCCCAGAGTGGCCTTGACGGGGTTTTGCCCCAGCTTCTCCCGGAAGCTGTCCATGTCAAAGTTCTGGGTCATGGAGGAACCGATGACAATGGCGTCATAGTCGTAGTTCTTCACCACGCCGGGGACGGAGAATATCTTGTCCAGCTTGTATTTGTGGTCATAGGCCCGGTAGTTATAGTAGGGGTCTATGATATAGACGATAGCGGCCAGCACCGCCAGAGCTGCCAGAGCCAGGGCCAGAAAGCGTCTGAGCCACTGGGCGGAAGTGAGATTTTTCTTCATAGCTCAGACCTCAGAAATTAAAGTAAATGAATATGCTCTCCCGGCTCAGGTGCAGCACGGAGAAGCAGAAGAGGAACAGGCAAAAGGCCAGGCTCTTGCCTGTGCAGGAGAAATTCTCCAGCCGCTGCCGGGAGTTCCTGCAGCGGAAAACCACAAAGAGCAGGACCGCCAGCAGGGAGAAGAGATAGGCGATATCCACCGAGGTGGGGAAGTCAAAGGAATTGTCCAGCGCCAGAGAGGCTATCTGGGACAAGCCAAGGCTGGAGAAGCTGAGCATGCCCCGGTATACCATGGCGGCCTGAGAGAAGCTCTCCGCCCGGAAGAGCACCCACAGGGCGTTGACCAGTATGAAAGTGCAGGCAATGCGCAGCCATCTGGGCAGCTTTTCCCTGAGCCTGGGAAAAGTCTTTTCCAGGGCCACGAACAGCCCGTGGATACTGCCCCAGAGTACGAAGGTCCAGGCGGCGCCGTGCCACAGTCCGCTGACCAGGAAGGTGAGAAAGGTGTTGAAAAAGGTCCTGGCCCGACCTCTGCGGCTGCCCCCCAGGGGAATGTATATATAAGTACTGAGGGCCCGGCCCAGGGTGATGTGCCAGCGCCGCCACAGCTCCGAGAAGCTCTCGGACTTATAGGGGGAGAGGAAGTTATAGGGTATGTCTATATTGAACATCCGGCCAAGACCTATAGCCATGTCGGAATAACCGCTGAAGTCAAAGTAAATCTGCAGGGTGTAGCTGAGGGAGGCGGCCCAGGCGGCGGCAAGACCCAAGCTGTCCTGGGCAAAGCCGTTGTCCACAAAGAGGGCCAGAGTGTCGGCAATTACGGCCTTTTTGAAGAGCCCAATACAGAACATGTAAACTCCGGAGGCCATATTGTCACTGTCAAAGCGGCTGCGGCTCTCGTCATTAAACTGGGGTATCATCTCGCTGTAGAGCACGATGGGACCCGCCACCAGCTGGGGAAAGAATAGAACGAAAATGCAGTAACTTACAAAGTTTTCCACCTCTTCTTCCTTCTTGTATACGGAGACCAGGAAGGACAGCTGCTGGAAGGTGAAAAAACTGATGCCCAGGGGCAGGAGCAGATGCTTCAATGTGAAGCTGCTGCCAAAGACAAAGTTGATATTCTCGATGAAAAAGTCGTAGTACTTGAAATAGCCGATGAGGAAGATGTTAAAGGCTATGCCCAGGATGAAGCAGAGTTTCTCCAGAGCCGGACGGCGGAGGCTGCATCTCTGCATTGCAAGGGCCAGAGTGTAGTTTACCAGGATGGAGACTATTATGATAAAGAGATAATATACATTATAATAGCCGTAGAAGACAAGGGAGGCGGCGATGAGCAGCAGGTTCTGAGCATACCTCAGCTTCCCGCCCGAGGCTATCAGCCTTGGCAGCAGGTAGAAGCCCAGCAGCGTCAGGGGCAGAAAAGCAAATATGAAAACATAGGATGAAAAGACCATAGCTCAGCCTCGACCAAAAAGTTTAACAACTAATTATGTAGTAAAAAGCCGTTTTTGTCAAGAAAGGGAAAAATTAAAAAGCCCGCATTTCTGCGGGCTTTCAATAGTTCAAAGAGCAGATTATTTCTCGCCGGCCTCCGAATACTCGGGCGTATGGCCGTAGCCCTCCGGACTATAGGCGGGATTGGGGCTCAGGGTGGCCAGATTCTGGCTTTTCCGGTGGAACTCGTAGACTTCTTTCAGGTTGGCAT
>CALXGF010000149.1 GCA_944387735.1 uncultured Oscillospiraceae bacterium | reverse complement strand
GGAGTGCGGCGCTTGCGCAGCTCAGTGCCCTGCCGAGGCAATTGTTCAGGAGTGAACTTCTAAACAACATAAGAATGAGGGGCGATGTTCATCGCCCCTCATTCTATGTCTTTTGTTAAATGGATTTCTTTGGTATTTCCACCGGTGAAAGGAGAGAGCCATGCCGGAATTTACGGCGCTTTGGGAAGGCGGCCCGGTCTTTGCGCAAGCGGAGCATTTCAAGCTCAGCACCGACTGCGTGCTGCTGGCGGATTTCGTGAATACCTCCCGGCGCAGGCGGGGCATAGACCTGGGCTGCGCCTCCGGGGCCATTGCTCTGCTGCTGCTTTGGCGCAGCCCCAGGCTCCATATGAGCGGCCTGGAATTGCTGGAAGAGGCGGCAAAACTGGCAGAGGAGAACATGGAGAGAAATTCGCTCCAGGACAGGAGTCGTATAATATGGGGGGATATACGCCGCCACAGGGAGCTTTTCAAAAGCGGAAGCTTTGACCTTGTAGTGGCAAACCCGCCCTACTTCCCGGTGGAGCGGGGACGGCTCTCCCCTGATGAGAAACGCTCCGGAGCCAGGGGAGAGCTGAGCTGCACCCTGGAGGATATCTGCGCCGCCGCCTCCTACCTATGCTGCACCGGGGGCAGCTTCTCGGTGGTATATAAGCCGGAACGGCTGTCGGAACTCTTCTGCGCCATGACAGCCCAGGGCCTGGAGCCCAAGCGGTTGCGCCTGGTATGTCACCGGCCGGACGCCGCCCCCAGCCTGGCCCTGGTGGAAGGGCGGCGGGGCGGCGGGCCCGGCCTGGATATACTGCCCTCCCTGATACTTACCGGCCCCGACGGGAGGGAAACGGAGGAGGTTTTGAGGATATACCACCGGACCTGACTCCGGCAAAGGATGAAAGGAGAAAAATATGGACAGAGAAAACAGACTTTCAAATATTGAAAAGCGAAAGTTAATAGTGTTTATCATAGTGGCCTACGGCTTTACATTCCTGATGGGGCTGCCTCTGAGCCTGGCCTATTATCTGGGCCTCAACACCTACCCCTTTCCCAACGCCCAGATGTTCTATCCGGCGGCGGGGGTGATGCTGGCCTGCCTTGTCACAAAGAGACGGCAGGAACGGGAGGCCGCAGAGGAGAGCGGGACCATGCCCCGGCGCTTCTTTATATTCTTTATTGCCCTTTCGGCGCTGACGGCTCTTTGCTGCTTTGTCCCCTTTGTCCGGCCTTCGGAGGCTGCGATGGGAACTAGCGTCCAGTCCTATGTGATAATAGCCGGCTCAATACTGGCCTGGATTTTTCTGCTCACGGAGGGAAAAGAACGCCGGGCCGCCTACGGACTGCGCTGGTCCGGCACCGGCCTCTCCCTGGCGATGCTGCTGCTGTTCATAGCCCTTTACCTGGGGCGCAGTTTTATATCCGTGACTCTCAGCGGACAGATGGGCGAATATCTGCCATACTGGCAGAGCCCCGCTCCCTATATACTCATGGCGGCGCTGATACCCAATTTCTTCTTGAGTTTCGCCGCCTTCTTCGGCGAGGAGTACGGCTGGCGTTACTATCTCCAGCCGTTGCTGCAAAGACGCTTCGGCCTCATCCGTGGCACCATAATCCTGGGCGTGATATGGGGACTGTGGCATCTGCCCCTGGACCTGTTCTACTACAGCCCCGGCTATGCCCTTCAGAGCATTGCGGCCCACCAGGTCACCTGCATCACCCTGGGGGTGTTCTTTGCCTTTGCGTATATGAGCACCGGGAATATCTGGGTGCCGGTGATACTCCACTTTGTAAACAATAACCTGGCCGTGGTGGTCAGCGGGACGACCCAGATCACCGGATATGCCATAGGCTGGTTGGATATTCTGGTCTCACTGGCACTTAACGGCCTTATCTTTCTGCCTTTCCTGGCGGCAAAAGTGTTCCGCAGCGCCCAGACCGGGGAAGCCGGGGAGCCGGAGGCAGAATTAAATAGCCGGGAGAGCAAGTCCCCCGGCGGATAATATACAGCCCCGATAAAAGCGCATGAGGCCGCATCAAAAGATACGGCCTCATGTGCTTTCAATTACAGTTTGCGGCTGAGAGCCGCAATGCACTCAAGACAGACACAACGGCCCTTGTAGTTTACAAGGTCCCGCACACTGTCGCAAAAGACGCAGGCGTCCTGATATTTGCGAAGAATAATGTTCTCACCCTCCACATATACCTCAAGGGTGTCCTTCTCCGCAATATCCAGAGTACGCCGCATCTCGATGGGCAGGACGATACGGCCCAGCTCATCCACCTTACGCACTATTCCGGTAGACTTCATTATTCCTCACTCCCCCAGAATATAGTAAAAGTTCCCATATACTCTGTAACAATTTTATACGATTTTTATCATTAAATCAATAAGTAAGACCCACTTCACAATAATTTAACATTACCATTTATTGCCAAAATGTTCAAAAAATTATTATTAAATTCCATTTTTGCATATAAAGCCCCCTTATTACGTAACTTGATGCCCCACGGCGGGCGCCTGAGAGGACAGGCGGCAGCCGGCAAGAATCCCGTAATTTGTGCCGAAAAGCCAGACATGCATAAGCTCAGCATAGTGATTATCCCATATGGATAAATTTGCCCTTGCAATTCTCCTGAATATGGTATATAATCCAACTATAGAGAGATAGGGTGATAGGATGTATAAAAATATAGGAGAACTCATTTCCAAGCGTAGAAAGCAGCTGGGGATGAACCAAAGCCAGTTGGCCGCCTGCCTGAACATGCTTGGCTTCCAGCTGTCAAACCAGGCGGTGTCTAAATGGGAGAACGGCTCCACCCTGCCCAATGCTCGGCAGTTTTTGGCTTTGTGCGACGCTCTGGGCATTGACGACATACGGGGGGTCTTTTCCGGCCACGGGGAGGGCCTGCTCTCAGGGCTGAACCATGAGGGCCGGAAAAAGGTGGTGGATTATGTGCAGCTGTTGAGAGATACCGGCCGTTACAGTGACCGCCAGGAGGAAGAGGAGCTGCGCAGTTTGCCCCTCTATTCTCTTGCAGTCTCCGCCGGAACCGGACAGTTCCTGGACGGAGAAGACTATGAGATGGTAGAGGTGGGCCGGGAGGCGCCTGAGGGGGCCAACTTCGGCGTCCGTGTGGCCGGAGACAGTATGGAGCCTAAATTCCACGACGGCCAGGTCATCTGGGTCCGACAGCAGCGCAGCCTTATGACCGGAGAGATAGGCATCTTCCTCTATGACGGCAGCGCATATTTAAAGCAGCTGGCCGTTCGGGGCGAGGCTTTGGCCCTCCACTCCCTGAATCCCAAATATGACGACATAGTCATCTCTCCGGAGCTGCCCCTGAGAGTCCTGGGCAAGGTGATAAGCAAATAAACAGGCAAGACTCAAAAGTCCCGCCCCAACGGGCGGGACTTTTTGTATCCGAAAAAGGAGGGAGCCTGTAGCCGAGGGAGATGATTTGAAAAAATTTTTTCCGGCGGCGTGATATCTCCGGCCTTTCGGCATCTTTATGGGTGAGAACCAGGAAAGAAGGGAGCAGGCTATGGACGATGAAAAAGTAAACGCCCTGTTCTGGGAGCGGTCTCAGGAGGCCCTGGAGCTGGTGGACAAAAAGTACGGGGGAATCCTCCGCTCCGCCGCCCTGAACATTCTGAAAGACCCCAGAGACGCAGAGGAAGTGGTGTCGGACACCTACATGAAGCTGTGGGACAGCATACCGCCCCAGCGGCCCCGGCAGCTGCTGGCCTATGCCGCCAAGATAAACCGCAACGGCGCTCTATTGGCTCTTCGGCAAAAGCAAAGACAGAAGCGGGATGACAGAGGGGATGTGCTGTATTCAGAGCTGGATGAGTGCCTGGCATCCTCAGGGAGCATCACCGAGCACATGGAGGCAAAGGAGCTGGCGGAGCTGATAAACGGCTATCTGCGCACTCTGGGGGAGGAGAGCCGCCGGCTGTTCCTGCGCCGCTATTTCCTTATGGAGGACCTGGACAAGCTGGCAAAAGACATGGGCCAGACCAAAAAGGTCCTGTCGTCCCGTCTGTACCGCATACGCCAGGGCCTGAGGGACTATCTGAAAAAGGAGGGCATCGCAGTATGAAAAACTATGACTGGGACAATATACTTCAATACATGGACGACGAGCTGCTTGAGGAGGCTCTGGCCCCGGCGGCTGGCAAAAAGACCAAAGCCAGGCAGGGAAAAAGAGTATACAGGACTTTGCTGATTGCGGCCATCGTTGCCTCCTTTATGGTCACCGCCGCCTATGCCGCCGGGCTGCTGGACTTCCGGGCCCTGCTGATGGATAAGACGGTGGAGATAGACGGACAGGAGTTTTCCCGGATATCTCTCACCCAGCCCCAGGCCGTCCCGGAGGAGACGGAAACGGCCGGGGCCCAGGAGAACGCCCTGAAAGATGCGGACCAGCTGGAGGAGAAGCTGGCCGCCTCCAAGGCCGCCTGGGCGGAGTGGGAGGAATACCGTTACAATGGGATAGGTCTACCGGAGGCATTCAGCTTTGTGAAAGAGAAGAGCTGTGGCCTGCTAGTGACGGAAAATGACGACGGCAGCGTCACGGTGGAAATAATCGATAATGGCGAGAGCGAGTTTATGACTGTGAGCGCTGAGGAATACGAGCAGTTTGAGGCCTGGGCCAATAGGCAATCCGGTACTCCTTACGGGGATTACGACTTCAATTATCAGGTATATTCCCAGGAGGATGCGGACAAGCTGGAAGAGATAGCCGCAAAGTACGGTCTGAAGCTGCGTAAGGGCATGCAGCTTATGTGGAGCAGCGAGACTACAGGCATGAGCGGGGAACAGTTCCTCACCAATCAGCAGCTGGCGGAAAAGACGGCGGAGATTGGCTGCGCCGGAAACATCTTCTATGAGACGCCGGTGGGATTTGACAAGGTATACTGGTTTGATGAGGGCACCTTCTGCGTCAGCTACTATGTGGATCTGCCCTCCAGCGGGGAGCGGGTCACCTGCTACGGCTATAACTCCATGTACTCCACCCTGTCCAGCGGAGGGGAAGTCATAAACAGAGAGCAGGACTTAGACTCCTTTACCCAGCGCAGTCACAACGCTCCAGACGGAACAGAGCTGAGCATACTCTCCAACGGCAGCGACGCTTACATATATGTGTATCTGGAAAACTCCTTCTTTGCAATGCATATCCGCAGCGAGAATGGTATGACGGAGGAGGATGTGAACTACATTGCCGATACCCTGAACTACAGCCTTATCGGTCAGGGCTGATATAAGGGACAGAGGGATAAAAAAACAGCGGGCAGTTTTATGAACTGTCCGCTGTTTCCATACGGTTTATTATTTATCTGTCGCCCCAGCGGGAGTCGTCCCACTGATCATAGGAGCTGCCGTCGTGGCGGCCGTGGCGGGGCTCGTATCGCTCATGGCTGCCGCCGCTGTGATTGCCGCTGCGGCTGCTGTAGTCGCCGCCGTGCCCGCCGTAGTCATTGCTGCTGCGGTCATTGTAGCTGCGGCTGCGTCTGCTGCTCTCGCTGCGGCTGGTATAGCCGCCGGAGCTGCGGCTGCTCTTGCGCCGCTTGCGGCGTTTATTATTGGAGATCGCATTAAGGACGAACCAGGCGGCGCCCAGAATCACGGCCAGAATAACAAGACCCAGGAGTATTTTAACAATAAGGGACATGCCCTTGTATTCTGCCTCACGCTGGGCGGTATAGCCGCACACCTTACACACGCCCTGCTCGGCGCCGGGCGTCTCCTTGGTGGCCTCGGTTATTACGGTCCACTCCATGTCGTGCTCGCCCTCGTCGGTCCTTGCGCCGCAGTCGCACTCCCGCCAGTGTTTGCTGTCGTCATAGGACCAGGTCCCGGAGTAGGTATGTATATGGTTGGGATCGTCGGCAGGATTGGGGCTGGCGGTGGGAGACGGGCTGGGGGAAGGACTGGGAGATGGACTGGGAGATGGGGAAGGACTGGGGGAAGGGCTGGGGGACGGTGTTGCCGGGACTTTCACGTTCACCGTGGCCCAGTTGGATGTGGCGCTGCCGCCGGGGCCTTTAAAGGTGCAGCGGACTTTCCAGCCGTCCATTTCCTTTGGCACGTTCCGTATGTTCATCTTCTCCCTGCCGTCTCCCCCGATGGAGACGCCGGGAAACAGGTCGGGCAAATCGTTGCAGTTGCAGGTGGTCTTGCCGTCAGGGCTGGTGGCCGTCCACTCATAGGTCTCGGTATATGTAGCGATAGCCACGAAGGAGGCCAGCTCACCTTCCTCCACATTTTCGCTGGTGGGGTTCTTGGTGATGCTGGGGGCCCAGAGCAGAGGACTGTAGTCTCTGTAAAGGGTCAGACTGGAGCTGCCGTTGGAGCTGTAGCTCACGGGGGAGTTGTTCAGATAGACCTCCACAGTGTCGGCAAAGTAGTAAGGATCGACCGCATTGACGGTGATCTCCACCCTGTAGTTGCCGGTTCCAAAGGTGCCGTCGGCAAGATTGCCGTTGGAATCATACCAGCCGTAGCCTACAATATTGCAGCCTTCCGTACTGGTGGCTGCGGAGGCGCTGTATACGCCGTCCATGGCCACGGGGTCCTTGGACAGAGTTACCAGGACCTTGCTTATTTCGCCCTCTGCGCTGGCCTCCACAGGCATAAGAGCGCAGAAAGTCAGGCAGAGGCACAGCAGCAAAAGCCCCGTGATATACCGTTTTACCGCAGCCGTCATAAGCGCCGCCTCCTCTCAAGTAGTTCATTATATTATAGCATTGTAAGAATTTAAGTTAAAGCGGAAAATTATTAATAATTCTGAATATATTTTGAAGCATTAAATACAGTTGACTGAACGAGAATAAAAAGGTAAAATAATAAGTTGTAGAGCTTTGGTTTTGGGAGGTGATACCGGTGGAAAAAATCAAGAGGGAATACGCCGGTACAGTATCCCAGGCCAATCTTGTCTGCGCCGCCTCCATTGAAGAGGCTATGGCCGTTGCAAGGGATATAGCCGCTGCCGCAGTGTGTACGGGACCGGAGCCCAGGCCCTGCCGTCGCTGCCGCCACTGCCGTAAAGTGGCGGAGGATATCCATCCCGACGTTATCACCCTGAGCCGGCTGGAGGACGATAAGGGCCGACTGAAACGGGAGATAGGCGTGGACCAGATACGCAGCCTCTCCGCCGACGCATATATAATGCCCAACGAGGCCGGGCGTAAGGTGTACCTCATCCGGGAGGCGGAGACTATGAATATCCCCGCTCAGAACGCCGCTTTAAAGCTGCTGGAGGAGCCGCCCCTGGGGGCTGTCTTCCTGCTGTGTACCACCAACCCCGGTCGTATGCTGCCCACGGTCCGCTCCCGATGCACCCAGATAAACTGCGGAGGGGCGGCCGCTGCCCAGGACAAGGAGCTGGAGGAGCTGGCGGAGAGCTATGTGAGGGCTGTGGCTTCAGGGGATCGCTCCAAGCTCTACGGCTGGTGCAGCCGCAACGAGGGTATGGACAGCCGCCGGGCCGCCGCCTTTGCGGATTGCGCTCAGGAAATGCTGGGAGACATGCTCTGGGGCAGAACGAAAAACCCGGGCCTGAGCCAGAGACAGCTGATGGAGCTTTATGCTCTGCTTGAGCGGTGCGCCGCATTTCTCCGCCTGAACGTGGGCGTAAAACATATATTTGGTCTGTTGGCAGTGGACTCCATTGCCGGCAGCGGAAACAGAGGATAAGTCATTGATAGAAGTTATAAGCGTGAGATTTAAAAACAGGGGCAAGAGCTATTACTTTGCCCCCAACGGCTTCCAGGTGGAGGCCGGAACAAAGGTCATAGTCGAGACATCCAAGGGCTTGGAGATAGTGGACTGCTGCCGGGGCAACCACATGGTGATGGATAGCTCCGTAGTCCAGCCCCTGCGCCCGGTGGTGCGTATTGCTACCAAGGACGACCTGAGAATCGAGGAGATCAACAAGCGCCGGGAAAAGGAAGCCTTTGAGATCTGCCAACAGAAGATCGTGGAGCACGGCCTGGATATGCGTCTGGTAGATGTGGAGTGTAACTTCGAGGGGAACAAGACCATGTTCTTCTTCACCTCCGACGGACGGGTGGACTTCCGGGAACTGGTGAAGGATCTGGCAGGTATCTTCCGTAACCGCATCGAGCTCAGACAGATAGGCGTCAGGGACGAGGCCAAGATGATCGGAGGAATAGGTATCTGCGGACGGCCCTACTGCTGCAGCCAGTTTCTGGACGAGTTCCAGCCTGTGTCTACCAAGATGGCAAAGGTCCAGTCCCTGTCTCTCAACCCAGCCAAGATCTCCGGCAGCTGCGGCAGGCTCATGTGCTGCCTGCGCTACGAGCAGGAGGCTTACGAGGAGCTTATAAAAAAGGTGCCCAAGCAGGGGGCCTTTGTGGAGACCAAGGACGGTTACGGAACGGCGGTGCAGGTCAACCTCCTTCGCCAGACGGTAAAGGTAAAGCTGGACGACGACAGCGACGATGTCCTGCGTCAGTATAAGGCCAATGAGCTTGCTACAGTCCCCGGAGGCCGCCCCAAGGACGGGGAGACCCCGCCCCATGTGCTCAACTATGTGCCGGAGCCGGAGGAGCAGGAGGAAGCGGAGGACCAGTGGGTCGTCTCCTTTGCCGAGCCCGCAGCCGAGCAGCCTGCCGAGCCGGAGAAGCGTGAGGAGAAGAGCCGCAGCTCAAGTCGCCGCCGCAGCCGTCAGAAAAAACATCAGACCAAGGCTCAGCCTGTGGCCGTTTCCGAGACCGTGCAGGAGGTCAAGCCCCAGCCCAAACCCAACAAGAGCCGCAAGCCCAATAGAAGCAAGCCCGGAGCCAAGGTGGTGAAGGTGGAGGCCAAGCTCCACACGGCCTCTCCGGAGGGCGGGCCTAAGTCCGGCCGTGGGGAGAGCTCTCCCAGGGAAGGGCAGAGCCGCCGTAGCTCCAACCGCCGCCGTTATTACCATGGCAAGCCGAAGAGCGGCGGGGAGAAGCCGGGCAGCCAGGGCTAAGTGAAGAAACCTTCTCCGGTCGGAGAGCCGAAAGCACTCTCCGGCCGGAGACTCATGTATAAAGCCGGATCTGGCGGGGAGAGCAGCCGACATTTCTACGGGAAACGGGCGCTTTTTGAAATAGCAAAAAAATTCCAACCAGGGTATTGACAAGTCTGCGCTTCTGTGGTATCCTTTATAAGCTAAGTAAATATCGCGGGGTAGAGCAGCTGGTAGCTCGTCGGGCTCATAACCCGGAGGTCGTTGGTTCAAATCCTTCCCCCGCAACCATCTGGGGTGGACACTTTAGATGTCCACCCCATTTTTGTCAGTATTCATGCGGGTTTGCGGGCTTTTTAGAGCCCAAAATCCAAAGTGATTTTCCATAGATGCCTTTTCCA
>CALXGF010000148.1 GCA_944387735.1 uncultured Oscillospiraceae bacterium | reverse complement strand
CGCAGCCGTTTTTTTCAAAGGGCAGTATCATTGACTCGCAGCACAGAGCGGGCAGCAGTACCCTCCCTCCCCTGTGCATTGCGGCCACTTGCTTCATGGCGTCCCGGCCGCTGCGGTAGAAGCTCCATTCCTCCGGCTCCAGGCCGCCGCTGCCGGTAATGTAGGCTGTCCGGGACTGCCAATGGTGTTCGCTTCCGTATTCTCTCATCGTATCTTCCTGCACTCCATATAATAGCGTTTCTCCTCCGCTTCCCCCAGGGAGAAGGTCTTCCGGGGCAGCACTCCCCCGGCCACGATGGCGGGGAACAGGGAGTTTTTGTCCATGGCTTTCAAAGCCATGCCGCAGTTGCCCTCCTTAACAGACAGCTCTTCCAGGGCAGCGCTGCCGTGGACATAGTCTATATCCGTCTCCGGGTGCGCTTCCAGCCACCTATCCAGGAAGGTCTGGAGCAGATCCACCGGCAGTCTGTCTCCGGCCTCTGTGAGCTTTACCCCCCTGCGGCCGCCCTTATGTATGAACACTATATCATTTCCCTCTGTACAAGGCGTGGCGGCGGTAAAATCATCTATAAGTTTGCGGGCATCCACATTGAAAAGCACCCGGTGTATGGGCTCGAAGTTCAGAGCCTCGCAGTGGAGGTTTACCAGCTCCGCCAGAGCGTAGCGGGCAGGGTGGCTCTTCCTCTCCGTCTCAGTGAGGCCGGGCTTTATCTGCTCCCAGCAGGTCTTGGCGGTGGCCAAAGAATGGTTCCCGTCTCCTACAGCCAGGTAGAGGTCGCTGCGGCTCTGCTGCCGGGCGATTATCTCCTGGGTCTTTTTCGCCAGCTCGCCGGTGACGGCATAGCCTCTCAGATGTCCGCCCCCCATCAGCAGCTCCAAGTCGTAGAGCTTGGGGAGTTCCTTGCACCGGGCATACAGCGGCTCTATCAGCTCCCGCTCCCTGTCGTCGCAAAGGAGCATCACATGGGGGCTCTCCACCTCCGCCCCCCGGCGGATCTTTACCCGGGGAGGTATGCGGGAAATGACGGTGCCCTCGGTAGCCCGGATCAGGGCCCGGCTCTCCGGGGTATAGTCATAGCAGTCCAGATCTACCTTGCCCACCAGGCCGATGCGTACTCCGGACTTAGTGCTGCGCTCCACCAGGACAAAGCCCTCATGGACACGCTCCGTGAGCACGCCCCGGCTGAGGTAGTCCTCAATATGTCTCTGTATGCTCTCTATCCGGCCGAAGCCCTCGGCCAGATATACCTCCGGGAACACTATGTTCAAGGCCGAGGGATGCTCCCCCACCAGTTTCTCCAGCTCCTCCCAGTATCCCTTCTGGCTGGTGAACTGGTCGCAGGCCACCACAGGCCAGAAGCGGGCGGTCTCCTCGTCGGCAGGCAGCAAAATGTCTGCCGGTGCAAAGCAGGTATCCATATCCATTCTCCCGTTATTGTCTATATTGTCATAGCCCAGGTCATGCCTGGGCTATATTCTCTGCATCTTTACTTGTTTTTTTCATAGAGCACCCACAGGCCCTTCAAAAGCAAATCATCGTCAAAAACTATCTCATGGCGGCAGCAGGACACTATGCTGCGGGCAAGGCCTCCGGTGGCCACCAGGCTGCATTTTTCCCCCAGCTCCGCCTCCATCTTGTCTATCATTCCGTCCAGCATAGCCGCCGTACCATAGACGGCGCCGGAACGCATGGAGTCCACGGTGTTGCTGGCAATGACCTTTTTAGGCGGGCGGATGGCTATATCCGGCAGCAGGCTGGTGCCCGAGGCCAGCGCCCCGTAAGCCAGATTCACCCCCGGTATGATTGCGCCTCCCAGGTAGCTTTTATGGCTGTCCACCACTACCATTGTAGTGGCGGTGCCCATATCTATAACTATGGCGGGCGTCCCGTAGTAAGTCATTGCGGCAACGCTCCCCGCCACCAGATCTCCCGCCAGGGTCGTGGGATCGTCCAGGCGGATGTTCAGCCCCGTCTTCATCCCGGGGCCTACCACCAGAGCCCGCACCCCGGAGATAAGCTCTACAGCCTCTCTCAGAGCTCCGGTTATCTGAGGCACTACGGAGGAGATTATGGCCCCCTCCAGGTCCCGGCAATCCACATTGTAAAAGCTCAGAAGCTGCTTGAGCTTTATTGCGTACTCTGCGGCGGTCTCCCGGTGGTTGGTCTGTATGCGGACGATATTGAGTATATCGCCCTTGTCTATGCAGCCCAGAACGATATTGGTATTGCCCACGTCTATGGCCAATATCACAGCTCCATCCCCCCTGTCATTTTTTCAATTATATTGCATGGCTCCGTCAATGTCAATTATTGATGCCGTGGTGGGCATGGGGGCTGCTGGCGTCCAGGGATCTGAATACATAGCCGTTGTTCAGCCCCCAGATTATCACCTGCTCCACAGCGTTGACGCTGTAGTCCTTTATATCGTGCTGCAGTACCACCGAGGCCCGGCGGCCGGAGCAGCCGTCGATGATGTTCTTTGCCACGGTGTCTGTATCCGTAGTCTCCCCGGCGTCTCCGGAGGACACGTTCCAGTCAAAATACTGATAGCCCATATCCGTGAGGGAGGATGCCAGGCTGGTCATTATTCCGGGGTTAAAATTACTCACAGTGTTGGAGCTGCCCCCGGGGAAACGGCAAAGCTGGGTATAGCTGCCAGTCTGATTGTATATCAAGTCCTCCACAGCGTTGAAGTCCTGGAAGAAAGCCTCCTCGCTGGAGTATATGGTCTTGTAGTTGTGGGAATAGGTGTGCACACCTATAGAGTGGCCCTCCCTATAGGCCCGGCCTATCTGGTCGAAGTACTTGGAGTTGGCTCCGGTGACAAAGAAGGTGGCCTTTACATTGTATTTTGCCAGGATATCCAGCAGCTTGCCGGTGTAAGGACCAGGACCGTCGTCAAAGGTCAGGTATATGGTGTTTACATCCGGGGAGACTATGTCGGGATTATTCACCGGCAGCACCGTCACCGTCCGTTTGGCGCTGACGCTGTCCCCGGTCTGGCTCTGTATATAGTAGGTCAGCTCATAGCTTCCGGCCTTGTAGGGGCAGACTTCCCCCTCCACCTGTACAAGCTCCGTCATGTCGTTGCCCTGGCTGTCCTTTGCGCTGTATCCGGGGTCGCTGAAGTTAAGGCTGGCGTTGAGGCTTATCTCGCTGCCCCCCTCCAGGATTATATCCGGCTTGCCCTGGGTGTACAGGGGTTCCCTCACCATGGTGG
>CALXGF010000147.1 GCA_944387735.1 uncultured Oscillospiraceae bacterium | reverse complement strand
CGGTGTTCATCTACGCTGCGTATATCGGCGTGGCCCTCTACGGCCTCTGCGCCATCTTCCAGCTGGTGACTCTGCCTACAGAGTTCAACGCCAGCAGCCGGGCTCTGGCCACCATAGAGGGGATGGAGCTGCTGCGGGGCGAGGAGCTGGACGGAGCCGCAAAAGTGCTCAGAGCCGCGGCGCTGACCTATGTGGCCGCCCTGGCCGTGACGCTCATGCAGCTGCTGCGCTTCATGCTCATCTTCTCCAACAGGAGAGACTGAAAAGGGACGCAGAGGCTGGAAGAAGCTTAGAACGAGTCCAGTTTTTGAAAATCCGAAAAGCTGAAGCTGAAAGGCTTCGGCTTTTTTGCTGCCGAAAACAGGCGGGAAATATTGAATTATTGGAGCGAACATGATAAACTTAAAAAAATCGACCCATCAGGGAGAATGTATAAATGTCTGCAAATACTTATACAGGGCACGGACAGGAGGTCTCCGCCAAAAATATAGGCACAGTCCGGCGGCTGTTTATTTTTGCAATGTCTGTTCTTGCAGCCAGCTCGCTGTGCATGAGAATCTCCGCCCCTTGGGGAGAGGATTTTAACGGCGTAGCTGAGGAGATAGTGGGTAACCTCGCATCAAGTTTCCACGGCAGCGCTTTCATGAGCACGCTGCTGACGTTAGGATTGTATACGCTGTCAAGGCGTGTCACTGACTGCAAGCTTAAAGGGAATTGGGCCGCGCTGTTGCTGGCCGCAATAACGGCTGTTATCTGGCTCATGGGTGCCTGCTTCCTTTCAGGCAGCGATATCTCCATCATCTGCTCCAGCCCGGGGCAGAGCCTCAAGGCTTTCATATATTATCTGGGCAGTTTTTGGCTGCTATATGTCATATTTCGGGGCTTCTGTCTCATTCTGGACAGCGGCTGGGACATAGACCTTAATCTCAGCAAACCGGCTGGGCTATGGCCTTTTGTTCGCCGCCATAGATTTTGGGCAGTTGCCGTTTTTCTGCTTGCGTGCTGGTCAGTGCCTCTGGCAGTGTGCTATCCCGCCGCATTCTGCACAGATGCCTGGGCACAGCTGGCCCAGTATTGGGGGACGGAAGCATTTTCTTCAAATCACCCACCAATACATACTCTGATACTCGGCTTTTTCAGCCGACTGGGAATGGCTGCAGGCAGTGCAAACTTCGGCCTTTTCCTGTTTGCCTTGCTGCAATCCTTTGCTTTCTCGCTGGTAATTGCCTATGTATTCTGCCTTTATGACAAACTGAATTCGCCTAAGTGGATCAGATTGTTAAGCCTTCTGATGGCGGCGCTCTCCCCGTTCATTGCCAACCGGGCTGGAATATTGCTGAAGGATGTTCCCTATTCCATGGCCTTCCTGCTGCTGACGGCCCAGTTCATATATGCTGTTATGGACCTTGAGTCCTTCCTGAAAAGCAGACGGCAGCTGGTTATAACGTTCATTGCCATCATGGCTGTTATGCTCATGCGCAATAACGGACAGTATGTGCTGCTGCCCACTGCCCTACTTCTATTTATTTTACTTCTGCTTAAAAGAAAGCTCCTGGGTCGCAGCAGGACGATGAGCCTGCTGCTGCTCATTCTTCTGCCGCTGGCGGCCTCTCTAACGATAAAGTCGGCCGTAGAAAAGCACTATGATCTGGTCCCTGGCAGCATCTCCGAGACTATGTCCTTGCCCTTCCAACAGACTGCCAGATATGTGCGTGACCATGGCTCCGAGGTTACGGAGGAGGAGCGGGAGGCAATAGATGCCGTTTTGCCCTATGACCGGCTGGCGGAGCTGTATAATCCCATCATTTCCGACCCTGTGAAGGTTGAGTTCAATAAGCAGGCAGGGACTAACGAGCTGAAAGCTTACCTGAAAGTGTGGCTGAAGATGTTCTTCAAGCATCCTATGACTTATGTGAAGGCCACAGCGAACCAGTTTTATGCGCTGGTGTATCCCTTTGCCGAGAACAGGACTGTGTATGTGGGTGCTAACGACGGGGCCTGGTTTCGCTCCGGCGTGGAGGAGATAACAGGCATATCCATGCCGGAGTCTCTGAGTATGGAGAGAAATGTGCTCAGCGATTGGTTCCTTTTTATGTACTCATCTCCGGTGATAGGCATGATAAGCCACACTGCACCTTACACTCTGGCAGCTTTTTTCCTTTGTCTCATGGCAGCGGTCAGAAAAAAGTACCTGTTCCTGCTGCCAGCCTTGCCGGTACTTATCACTGCGGCCGGGTTGATTTTTGCTCCGGCCATAATTGCAAATCCCCGATATGCTTTCCCAATCGTATATACAATGCCGCTGCTGACGGGATATTTTGCCTGTATCTGCAAGGTGATGCCCGGCAGCACCGATGTAACGAAAGACCCGATAGCACAGCAAGAAAATAAATAAGCCTGCCGGAAAGCGGTAATGCCCTGCGGAGGATATGGGATGGATAAAATAGCAGTTCTGATTCCCTGCTACAACGAGAGCAGGACGGTGGCCAAGGTGGTGGCGGACTTCAAAGCCGTGCTGCCGGAGGACACGGTGATATACGTATATGACAACAACTCCACCGACGGTACGGCAGATATCGCCGCTGCCGCCGGGGCCGTGGTGCGCCACGAATACCAGCAGGGCAAGGGCAATGTCATCCGCCGGATGTTCCGGGAGATAGACGCCCGGTGCTACATTATGGCCGATGGAGATGACACTTATCCCGCAGAGTTTGCCCCTGAGATGGCGGCAAAGGTCCTGGAGCGGGGAGTGGACATGGTGGTGGGCGACCGGCTCTCCGCCACTTACTTCACCGAGAACAAGCGGCCTTTCCACAACTTCGGCAACAAACTGGTGCGCCACAGCATCAACGCCCTTTTCAAAAGCGATATCCAGGATATAATGACCGGCTACCGGGCCTTCAGTTATCAGTTCGTGAAAAGCTTCCCCGTGCTCAGCAAGGGCTTTGAGATAGAGACGGAGATGAGCATACACGCCATTGAGAAAAACATGCTGGTGGAGAATGTGATAGTGAGCTACAGGGACAGGCCCGAGGGCAGCGTATCCAAGCTCAACACCGTCTCCGACGGGATAAAGGTTCTGGGCACCATAGGCAAGCTCTATAAGAACAACAAGCCCTTCGCCTTTTTCGGCATCATTGCCCTGGTGCTGGCGCTTATTGCCGCAGTGATGTTCTTCCCGGTGCTCAACGAATTTCTGCATACCGGTGAAGTGCGGCGTTTCCCCACCCTCATCGTCAGCGGCTTTGCGGCCATCGCCGCCATTCAGAGCTTTTTCTCAGGGCTCATTCTGGAGACCCTCCATGAGAAGAACCGCCAGGACTTTGAAATGAGGCTCATAGACATTCAGAACCGATATATGCAGAAGATGGAGGAGAGCAAGTGAAAAGTAAAACCAAAGGGTTTTCCGCCCCAATGGCGGCAATATTCGCCGTCCTGGCGGCCATGGCCCTGTGCATGAGCTTCCCGGAGCCGGAGCTGAGCAGTGCGGCCCAGGGCAGCAGTATCCTGAATATGCTGGAGAACCTGCGCCGCAGTATGGACGGCACCGCCGTCCAGGCCAGCATCCTTGCTGTGGCCCTGTACCTGC
>CALXGF010000146.1 GCA_944387735.1 uncultured Oscillospiraceae bacterium | reverse complement strand
GGCCAAGATCGTCTATTCTGCGGACGATACCGGTTGCTTTCATTTATATTTCTCCTTTGGCTCAAATTGTCTTCCGTGATATTATTTGCAGCCTCTGGAAGATTATGCAGGGCGGCGGCCAGCAAGGCTGCCAATTTGGCAGACGCAGGCTATGTTTATCAAAAGATAAACTGAAATGGAAAAGCCGTAATCGGCTATAGGCCGGGGTTTATTGCAAAAAGTTATGAAAAATCTAATGAGCCAAAAGATATGGGCGTGGCTCTGAGGGGACAAGCCTCAACTGCGCCATAGGCTATCCTTTCCGAAAATCTTTCCCGGAGATTTGTAAAACCCCCGTATACGACGGCCGCCTTACTTTTCCAACAGCTTACCTGCCGTTTCACAAAGCATGACGTGGATTTCATCGTCGGAGAACCCAAAGCCGATCAACGCATCCACAAAGTCCATGATACCCTGTATGGGGTCAAAGTCGCCCCATGCTCCGTCGGTACCCATAACAACATGCTCAGGACCCAGTTCCCTCATGGTATATGCAAAATACTCCGGGGATACTGTATTGTCATATACGTTTGACCAAAGCTTTTCAATGTACACGCCTCGCTGGGAAAGCTGGATTTGCAGCTCCAGGGGGACCTGCGTACGGTTCCACTCCGGGTGAGTAAGGACGGTCTTAACGCCCATGTCAAGAGCTGCATCGCAGAGGGCCAGAGTTTCATCCAGATAGAAATGGCCTGTGCCAAGGACGCCGTCATACTTTTTTATTATATCAAGTATATCGTATATCTCCGGCTTGAGCCTGCCTTCTTCGTTGAAAGCACGGATACCAGGTCTTGAGAAAAAATCGCCGGACATATCTCCGTATTGGAGACAGTTGTGAGTATCCCTAGTCGGCATCCAGCAGATGGAGCCGCCCATCTTGAAGTTACATTCCACTGCATAGGGGTTGAGTCCGCCTACCGGCCAGTTCAGCGCTACGGCGCCATAGGCCTTCGTTCGCTTTGCCCCGGCATATTTGTTTGCAATTCTGGCCCGCGCCCCGGTGGGATCATAATGGCTCTTGATTACCACTCCTGCCATTCCCAGCGCATCTGCTCTCTGAACCAGTTCGAAATCGTCAGTATTCCTCGTGAAGTGGGCAGGGCCGGGATGGACGTGGACATCGTATCCGCCTTCGATAAGCTTTCTTGCTTTGTCGCTGAATTTATATTCCATACGGAACTCCTTGTTTTCTTTTCAAAATTTTACCACGAAGTTTTTATGGCCTTTCCAACTATCCGGCGAGGCGTAACGGACGGTCCCATGCGAGCTATAATGAGCAAAAGCC
The DNA here is from genome assembly GCA_944387735.1 of uncultured Oscillospiraceae bacterium. GTDB lineage: Bacteria > Bacillota > Clostridia > Oscillospirales > Oscillospiraceae > Limivicinus. Next base: position 2,355 of record CALXGF010000146.1, on the reverse strand, counting down.
TGGGGAAGCCCTCCGCCGTGGATGGGAACGACGCCGCTTACAGACCGGTTTAGCTTACCCGGAGTTCAAGGCCGTGCCGACAGTCTGCAGCCGAACTGGACAGCCTGTGCGGCGCTTGAGGCGACAGCGCATGGGAAGAGGGGCATGCGTCCGGAACCTAAAGCCGGGGATCTTATTTGGCGAGCTTGAAAATATTTACTATATCCTCGGTGTTGAGTTTCTTCAAACCGCCCACCGTGCCGTCATTATTTGTGATACGGACTCTCTTGGCCATGCGCAACATTGCTTCCTCCGTGACTTCCCCCTTGATCTCCGGCATTTCGCTCATCTTGGTGGGCAGCCCCAGCTTGTTGAAGAATACTTCCAGTGCGGCAACTGCCTCAAGAACAACCTGCTCCTGCGACTTTCCTTCGGGGCATATACCCATTACCCGGGTGGCCCACTTCATGAATATCTCAGGATTATCCCGCCAAACATACTTCATCCAGGCGGGAGTGATCACTGCCAGACCTGCTCCGTGAGTGACATCATATTCGCCGGACAGCTCATGCTCGATAAAATGAGAGCTCCAGTCGCCGGAGCGGCCAATACCGGTAAGCCCGTTGTGAGAGAGAGTAGATGCAACCATAATGTTGGCGCGGGCATCATAATCCCTGGGGTTTTCCAAGAGGGCCTCGGCGCAGCTCATGCAGGTAAGGAATATGGCCTCGCAAAGTCTGTCGGATAGTTCATTGCCGCCTTTTTCCGGCGTGAAGTAACGCTCAAAGGAATGAGACATTATATCCACAATGCTGCATGCGGTCTGGAAGGGAGGCAGGGACATGGTGAGTTCGGGATTTTCTATGGCAAAAACGGGCCTATTTATATCGTTATCGCAGAATCTCTTGAGCTTCTCCTCCTCGTTTGTGATAACGCAGCTGTTGGAAGCTTCGCTGCCGGTAGCTGCAATAGTCAGAACAACGCCTATAGGAGTGCTCTTTGTGGGTACGTCATGCACCACGCCATTATCCTCGATGAAAAATTCCCATACATCTCCCTCATACGGCAGCCCCATTGCGATAGCTTTGGAGGAGTCAATGACGCTGCCGCCGCCAATGGCAAGAATAAAGTCGACTTTTTCCTTGCGGCATAGCTCGATCCCTTTGTATACCAGAGAAAGCCTGGGGTTGGGCACAACGCCGTCCAGCTCGAAATATTCCAGACCTTCTTCTTTAAGGCTGTTCAAAACCCGGTCAAGCAGGCCGCTTTTTTTCACATGCCCTCCGCTGTGATGTACCAAGACCCTGCTGCCGCCGGCCTGCTTGATTGCTTTACCTGTCTGAAGTTCCGTGTCTTTACCTACGATCAGCTTAGTCGGGGAAAGAAAACAAAAATTATTCATGTAGTCCTCCTGTCTCCATTTTATTAGTTTATTTGCTGTGGCCTATAGCAAAATTGCAATCAACTGTGCGCAGAGAACAACAGTTACCAGAGCAACCGGATATGTAGCCGCATATGCGGAAGCCGCATCATTGCTTCCGGATACGCGTATAAGAGTACCCAAAGCCGGTGTTGAGGTCATACCGCCGCAGATGGAACCGAGGTTGTTGAGCAGGCTGAGTTTAAGCAGATATCTGGCAACAAAATACCCCACTACCATGGGAATAATGGTCATCAGCGCCCCATAGACAAACAGCATAGCCCCATATTCCTTGACTATATCAACAAAGCCGTTGCCGCCGTTGAAGCCGGCTCCTACCAAAAATAAGCTGAGACCAAACTCTCTTAGCAGGGTCAGGGCCTTTTTTTCCACATGCATGTCCACCGGGCCGATATTGCCAAAGTGGGCAATAACAAGAGCGGCTATCAGCGGACCGCCGGTGGTCCCCAAAGAAAAGTTCATGCCGCCTGGCAGGGGGATGGATATATTTCCAAGCATAATGCCCAGAGAAGCTGCCAGAGCAAAAGCAAAGAGACCCAGGTTCTCAAATACAAGAAGCTTTTTCTCTTTCTTTTTCCGGCTTTTTTCTCCTGTATGGCTTATCAGCCGGCGCTCCTCCTCCATATTCACATGGAGCAGCTTTGGCAACAGCTGCACAAACAGCACCACCCCAAGCACACCGAAGGGATAAGCTATGCCATAACCCACAGACACTATCTGCACAGCCTCTTCGGAGATGGCGGCGGCAGCCTCGTTGGCCGCTGACAGACCAGGGGTGCTGGTGAGCGCACCGGTCAGCATGCCCACTGCCAAAGGCTTGGGGATATCCATAAGCTTAATAACCGCAATACACGCCGCTGCGCCTACGAGAACTATCACAAAACCCAACAGAACATAGGATTTAGCGTTCATCTTAAGGTTCCTGAAGAAATTGG
>CALXGF010000145.1 GCA_944387735.1 uncultured Oscillospiraceae bacterium | reverse complement strand
TGACTTTGCCCTTGCGCTTGATGATCTTGCACTTCTCGCACATGGGCTTCACGGAAGGTCTTACTTTCATTTGTTGTACCTCCTACTTGCTTCTCCAGGTGATGCGGCCCCGGGTGACGTCATAGGGAGACATCTGCACCGTGACCTTGTCGCCGGGAAGTATCCTGATAAAGTTCATCCGGAGCTTGCCGGAAATATGCGCCAGTATGATGTGGCCGTTGCCGATATCCACCTGGAACATAGTATTGGGCAGGGATTCAACTACCGTGCCCTCGAGTTCGATTACGTCGTCTTTTGCCAATGTAAAATTCCTCCAAAGTCGGTGTGTGACTCTTCGTCACAAGTCCTCTGCCATTGTGAGTATCTCCGGCTCCCCGTCGGTAATAAGAATGGTGTTCTCATAGTGGGCTGAGAGAGAGCCGTCCGCCGTGACTACGGTCCAGCCGTTGTCCAGCACCTTCACCTCATAGCCCCCTGCGTTCACCATGGGCTCTACCGCTATGGTCATGCCCTTTACCAGGCGGGGGTTGGATCTGCCGCCCAGGTGACGGTCTATCCTGTAATTTGGGACCTCCGGGGCCTCGTGCATCTTATGGCCTACGCCATGACCCACATACTCCCGGACCACTGAATAGCCGTGGCTCTCCACGTAGTCCTGTATGGCCCCGCCTATATCCGAGATCCTGTAGCCCACACGGGCAAAACGCAAGCCTTCAAAAAAGCTCTGCCTTGTCACCTGGATGAGTTTCTCAGCCTCTTCGCTGACCTGGCCGCAGGGGAAGGTTCCGGCACAGTCGCCCACCATTCCCCCAAAGGTCGCTCCCACGTCCAGAGAGACGATGTCCCCATCATGGATGACACGCTTGCCGGGGATGCCGTGTATGACCTCCTCATTTACCGAGACGCAGGCGCTGGCCGGAAAGCCGGCATAGCCCAGAAAGGTGGGCTTTGCACCGGATTTTACGATGAACTCATGCACATACTTGTCTATCTGCTTTGTGGTCACTCCGGCCGCAACCGCCTGGCGGGCTATACTGCGGGCCCCGGCGGTTATCCGACCGGCCTGACGCATGATCTCTATCTCTGACTTGGATTTGATATAGATGGTATCCGGCATATCAAATCCCCAGAGCTTTCCTTATCTCGGCCGTTGTGGCCTCAATGGTGCTTTGATTTTCCACAGTCTTCAGCTTACCCCTCTCGGCATAGAAAAGCTTCAGAGGCTCGGTCTCCCTATGGAAGACCTCAAGCCTGGCTTTTACCGTCTCAGGGTCGTCGTCCTTGCGTATATGCAGCTGTCCGCCGCAGAGATCGCAGACGCCCTCGGCCTTGGGGGGATTACTCAAAATGTGGAAGGTCTGGCCGCAGTCCTTGCAGGTGCGGCGGCCGGACATGCGATTTACTATGACCTCGTCCTCGATCTCGATGGACAGGGCACAGTCTATCTCCACGCCCATCTCCTCCATGGTCTCCGCCTGGGGGATGGTCCGAGGCACACCGTCCAGGATGTACCCGTTCTTGCAGTCTTCCTGGGCCAGCCGCTCCCGGATAATGCCGATTATAACATCGTCAGGAACCAGCTTGCCGGCTTCCACGTAGCTCTTTGCCTGAATACCCACGGGGGTGCCCGCCTTCATGGCGGCTCTCAGGATGTTGCCGGTGGATATGGTGGGTATGCCCAGCTCTCGGCTCAGTATCTCGGCCTGAGTGCCTTTTCCTGCGCCGGGTGCGCCTAAAAGTATAAGCTTCATTAGCTCATCTCCTTAATCAGTCAAGGAAGCCTTTGTAGTTACGCATGAGCATCTGTGCCTCCAGGGCCCGGACTGTCTCAAGCGCAACGCCCACAACGATTATAATGGAAGTACCGCCCAGAGAGATGCCGGTGAGGGCAGCGCTCTGGCTGAAGTGTGCCACCAGAATTGGGACCACGGCGATAATGCCCAGGTAGATAGCGCCGAAAAGGGTTATCTTGTTGAGTACCTTGTGAATAAACTCGCTGGTGGGCTTGCCGGGTCTGAAGCCGGGGATGTATCCGCCGTTCTTCTTCAGGTTGTTTGCCACTTCAATGGGGTTGAACTGAATGGTGGAGTAGAAGTATGCAAAGAAGATTATAAGCAGGAAGTAGATTATCGCATAGGGGATGGAGTTGGTGCCGAACCAGGTGTTCACCCAGCCGTCGGTCTTGCCCCAGAACGCCGCAAAGGTGGCGGGGATGGAGGCTATGGACTGGGCAAAGATGATTGGCATAACGCCAGACATATTCACCTTCATGGGCAGGTGAGTGCTCTGGCCGCCGTACATCTTCCGGCCAACCACACGCTTGGCATACTGCACGGGAATACGGCGCTCGGAGTCGTTGACGAAAACGATGAGCACAATAATGGCCAGGGCGCCCAGCACCATCAGCAGCAGGACCCACCACTGGAGCTCACCCAGGATGATGTTGCGCACGCTCTGCACGATGCTGGTGGGCAGACGGGAGATGATGCTGGCAAAGAGTATCATGGAGATACCGTTGCCGATGCCGTACTCGGTGATCTGCTCGCCCAGCCACATGATGATGGCGGAGCCGGAAGTGAAGGTGAGGATGATGACGATGGCGGCCCAGACACTGCTCTGGGCGTCAGCCAGAAGGATACCGTTGTTTTTGATGAGCATGTAGAAGCCGAAGCCCTGGAGCAGACCGATTGCAACGGTAACGTAACGGGTGATGGCTGCTATCTTCTTCTTGCCCTCCTCGCCCTCCTCCTTGCTCATACGCTCCAGCGCAGGAATGGCGATACACAGCAGCTGGATGATGATGGATGCGTTGATGTAGGGCTGGATAGACAGGGCGAAGATTGTTGCATTGGAGAATGCGCCGCCGGACATTACGTCCAGCAGGCCCAGAACGGTGTTCTGGAGCATTGCAAAGTAGCTCTGCAAGGCTGCAATGTTCACGTAGGGAACAGGGATGGCGTTGCCAAGACGATAAAGCAGAATGATGAGCAGAGTGAAGAGGATCTTTCTGCGGATCTCTTCAATCCTCCAAGCATTGCGTAATGTCTGAAGCACTTATACCACCTCTGCCTTTCCGCCGGCCGCCTCGATCTTCTCTTTTGCGGTTGCGGAGAAGGCAGCAGCTTTGACGGTCAGCTTCTTGGTAACTTCGCCGTTGCCAAGGAATTTGACGCCGTACTTGCACTTGGAGACGATGCCGGCGTCCAGGAGAGCCTGGGCGTCCACAACGGCTCCGTCCTCAAACTTGTCGAGAACGGCCACGTTCACGCCGGTAAGGGGCTGGGCAAAGATGTTGTTGAAGCCCCTCTTGGGGATACGGCGTGCCAGAGGCATCTGGCCGCCTTCAAACCCGATGCGGGTGCCGCCGCCGCTGCGGGCCTTCTGGCCCTTATGGCCCCGGCCTGCGGTCTTGCCGTTGCCGGTGGCATGGCCTCTGCCCTTCCGCTTGTCAACGTGGGTGGAGCCGGGTACGGGAGAAAGTTCGTGTATATACATTTCTCTTAGCCCTCCTTATTCTTCGGTGACCTTCAGCAGATAGCCGATCTTGGCTATCTTGCCCCGGGTCTGGG
>CALXGF010000144.1 GCA_944387735.1 uncultured Oscillospiraceae bacterium | reverse complement strand
TCATTCTACCTGAGTCTGCAAACTATGTCTATTTTTTCCCTTTTTCTTTTTGCGCAACTTATTCTACCTTATCGTTTCCAGAGAAAAAGAGAAATGATTTGGAATTAACAAAGCGCTATGCCATTTTTCCCCCTGGGCTGACAAACTCTATGCCTAGTCTATTTGCCCCGTTTATTGGAGCTGGAGGAAAATGTAGAAGGAATAGCACGGGCCGGAATGACAAGGGACAGATTGCCCAGACGGTGACGATTGAAGTGTTGCCTGCAAGGGAGGGCTATAAATTTTTTCCCACCAACAGGCGGGGATATAAGAAAATAAACCTTGAAAAAAACCTCTGTAGGGGGTAAGATATTGTCAATGTATAAAAAGGAGGTTTGCCCCATGAAATGCCCCCGCTGCGGCAGCGAGATGAACGTAGACTCCCACCGCAAATATAACGTGCAGATGTGTTACAACTGCGGTTACATGGAAGGAAGAAATTATGGCGACGACGCCAATCGAGGAACTACCAACTTCCAGCATATGAAGGGTCTTAACATGAACGAGCTTGCAGCCTTCCTCTCTGACGGTATAGGGATAGATAAAGCCAAGATACTTTCCTGGCTCTGCGATGCCCACGAGGACTGAAGCGCTTTGAACACATGATAAAACCGCGCTCCCCGGCTTTTTACAGCCGGGGAGCTTTCAGCTTGCGCAGATACTCCAAGGACCTTTATGCCCTTGCCTTCCGAGATAATGCCGGTAGCTTATATCGGTTGTTTACCCTCGGGAGTAGACCGTAGCCCCGGGACTTCCCGGCGGGCTTTTCAGCCAAGGAGGGCTTTAAAGGCGGGGAGGCTGCGCTCTATCATATCTCTGGACACGCAGTAGCTGAGCCGCAGATAGCCGGGGCAGCCAAAGCCGTCGGTTGGCACCAGCAGCAGGTTCTGCTGAAGCTTGGCTTTTTCGGAGAAGGCCATGGAATCTCCGCCGGGGGCCTTCACCAGCAGGTAGAAGGCGCCCTGGGGCTTTACGCACTCATAGCCCATGGCTGTGAGACTGCCGTAAAGCAGGCGGCGGTTCTCGTCGTAGGCGGCCAGGTCCGGGCGTACAGCGGCGCAGCGGCCTATGACCAGCTGCATGAGGGAGGGGGGACACACATGGCCCATTATCCGGGCGGCCCCGGCTATGGCGGTATAGAGCTCCCGGGAATCCTGGGCGAAGCCGGGCACATAGACGTAGCCTATGCGCTCTCCCGGTAGGGACAGGGACTTGGAGTAGGAGTAGCAGACGACGGTGTTTTTATATATGCAGGGGATAAAGGGAACCTCCGCTCCGTCGTAGACCAGCTCCCGGTAAGGCTCGTCGGCGATTATATAGATGGGGTGGCCGTACTCAGCCCCCTTGCGCTCCAGCAGGGCCGCAAGGCCCGCCAGACTCTCCCGAGAGTACACAACGCCGGAGGGGTTGTTGGGGGAGTTTACTATGACGGCCTGGGTGCGGGGGCTGAGAAGGGCTTCAAGCTTGTCCAGGGCTATCTGGAAGGAACGGGTATCCGGGGGAACAATGACGGCTTTGGCGCCGTTTTCCTCCACAAAGGGCACATACTCCGGGAAAAAGGGGGCCAGAAGCATTATCTCGCTGTCGCTCCCAACGGCCAGAGCCTTAATTACGGAGATGAGGGCCGGGGCCGCCCCGCAGGTAAAAAACAGCTCGTCTCCCTTTACAGGCAGCCCGAAGCGGCGCTCCAGGTCCTCCGCTACGGCTTTGCGGGCATCTGTCAGCCCGGCGGCCACGGTATAACCGTGGACCTGGATGGAATCCATACCGTCTACAATATCCCTTATGGAGTCGTTTACAGCGGCGGGGGCGGGGATGCTGGGATTACCCAGGGAATAGTCATAGACCTTGTCCGGGCCCACAAGGGCGGCCTGCTGAAGGCCGTAGGCAAAGAGGCTGCGTATGACGGAGGGCTCGGCTCCCAGTTTATAGCAATTCTCATTTATCATTGTTCATCTCTCCCGTGCAAAATTTCTTAGGGGAATTATACTACCACGGAAGGCTTTTGAAAAGACGGGCAAAAAAATTTCGGGCGTTTAGGCCCGAAATTTTTTAATGGCTATTGATGCGGAGCCTCTCAAGAGGGAAAATCCTCCGGAGCTATGGGCTCCATATCCGGGTTGTTCTCCGTATCATCCCACAGCTCAAGAGTGTAGCCGTAGGCGGACTCCTCATCGGTATAAAAATCCAGGAGATATATATCCCTGTTATACTCGGTGTCCTCACCGAAGAGCTCCTCCGGGCCCTGCCAGCTATAGCCGCTGGCGTAGTAGACCCTGTACACGCCTATGGGAACATAGAGCTCGGCGCTGCTCCCTGATTCCACATAGAAGGCCATGTCCTCCTCCTGGGGAGAGGAGACAATGGGCAGACGGCTGTCATAGCTGTCCTCCGGCTCCCAGACATACTCCAGATAGATATAGTAGGCCCGCTCTCCATTGACCTGAATCTCAATGGGGCACATGGGCTCATAGTCAGGCTCCACAAAGCACCGGCCACTGGCGACCGGCTGGATACTGTCGCCGGCCGCTTCCGCTTCCGGCTCCGGACGGGGCTCGGGAGTCCCCGCTTTTTTAGGCAGAGAGGCGAGGATGCTGGAGACAAGTATCAGCGCCACCAGCAGCAAGACTCCAACCACAGCCATGGCGATAAAAGCCCGGCGGTCTACGGTCCTTTTCTGGAGGCCCTCCGTACTCTCAGGCGTCTCGTTCTCCTGCCAGGCTCCGCAATAGGAGCAGAGGACCGAATCGTCGGGTATATCCTCGCCGCATTTTACACAGTCCTTCTTATCCTCTTCCGGCTCCGCAGGGGCTGCCGGGTTTTCCGGTATAGCCGCAGAGCTTTCATCGAGGTCCTCCGGTACCGGAGAGGCTGCAGCCTCTTCCAGCGACGATACCTCCAGCTCCGCTTCTGCTCCGCAGTAGGGGCAGAAGCTGGCATCCTGGGGTAATTCCTTCCCGCATTTTCTACAAGTCATTTTGTCCTCCCAAAAGTCCGGCGGCTCAATGTCTCCGGGTAATCTTTTTCCTGTCTCCTAACTGACAATAACATAGGGAAGGCACTCTGTCAAGAAACAGCTGGGAGGGGGCGCAGGGACTGCCGTTCCCGGCTCAGACTGCCGCCGGGGCGGCGTGACCGGTATAGAGCTGGTAATACTTGCCCTGCTTTTCCATGAGCTGCTCATGGGTGCCACGCTCTATTATGCGCCCCTGCTCCATGACCATGATGCAGTCGGCATTGCGCACGGTAGAGAGCCGGTGGGCGATGACGAAAGTGGTGCGCCCGGCCATCAGGGCGTCCATGCCCTCCTGCACCAGCTTCTCGGTGCGGGTGTCTATGGAAGAGGTGGCCTCGTCCAATATCAGGGCGGGGGGATCCGCCACGGCGGCCCGGGCTATGGACAGCAGCTGCCTCTGGCCCTGGCTCAGATTGGCTCCGTCCCCGCTGAGCATGGTGTCGTAGCCGTCGGGCAGACGGCGGATAAAGCCGTCGGCATTGGCCAGACGGGCGGCGGCGACGCAGTCCTCGTCGCTGGCCTCCAGCCGCCCATAGCGGATATTGTCCATGACGGTGCCGGTGAAGAGGTGGGTATCCTGAAGCACCATGCCCAGGGAGCGGCGCAGGTCGGATTTTTTGATTTTGTTGATGTTGATGCCGTCATAGCGTATCTTGCCGTCGGCTATATCGTAGAAGCGGTTAATAAGATTGGTGATGGTGGTCTTGCCGGCACCTGTGGCTCCAACAAAGGCTATCTTCTGGCCCGGCTTTGCCCAAAGGCTTATGTTGTGCAGCACCATTTTATCCGGCTCATAGCCAAAGTCAACGTCGTCCAGGACCACTCCGCCCTCCAGTTTGGTGTAAGTCACTGTACCGTCGGCCTTATGGGGGTGACGCCAGGCCCAAAGCCCGGTGCGCTCCTGGGTCTCGGAGAGCTTGCCGCTCTCATCTTCCCTGGCGCGGACCAGCTCCACATAGCCCTGGTCCTCCTCCGGCTGCTGGTCCATCAGGTCGAATACCCTCTGGGCTCCGGCGGCGGCGGTGACCACAAAGTTTACCTGCATGCTCACCTGGGAAATGGGCTGGGTAAAGCTCTTGTTGAGGCCCACAAAGGCGATGACCGTGCCAAGACTCACTCCTGCAAGGCCGTTGATAGCCAGCATGGCTCCCACTACGGCCACCAGAGCGTAACTGAGCCAGCCGATGTTGGCATTGATAGGCATGAGCATGTTGGCATAGCTGTTGGCCTTGTCGGCGCTTATACGCAGTTCCTCATTCACCTTGTGGAAGTCCTCCATGGCGGCCTGCTCGTGGCAGAAGACCTTGACCACTTTCTGGCCGTCCAGCATCTCCTCTATAAAGCCGTCCACGGCGCCCAGAGCCTGCTGCTGCTTTACGTAGTACTTGCCGGAGAGCCGGGAGAAATTCTTTGTCACCAGCAGCATCACCAGAGCAGTCAACAGGGAGATGAGAGTGAGCAGGGGATTGAGCAGCAGCATGGTTACCAAAGTGGCGAGCATGGTGATGCTGGAGTTTATCACCTGGGGGATACTCTGACTCAACAGCTGACGCAGAGTATCTATGTCGTTGGTGTATACGGACATGATGTCCCCATGGGAATGGGTATCGAAATACTTGATGGGCAGCTGCTCCATACGGTGGAACAGCTCGTCCCGGAGACGGCACATAGTGCCCTGGCTCACGCTGACCATGATGCGGTTGTAGGTAAAGGCGGCGACTACGCCAAGGGCCATCAGCCCGGCCAGCCGGAATATCTGGGCTTTAAGGCCGCTGAAATCCCCGGAGCCGCTTTGCAGCAGGGGGGTGATATAATCGTCCACCAGGGTCTGGGGAAAAGTGGCCGCTATCACCGTTGCTACTGCGGACAGCAGGATGAACAGCACTACCAGGGCAAAGGGGAGCCGGTAACAGTGCAGCATATATTTCATTACCCGGCTCAGCACCTTGCCGGCGCCGGGAATTGCTTTTCTCTTGTTCATAAAATGACCTCCTTTCATGCGCTCTGGTCGAAGTCGCCGCCGCCCTGCACCTGGGACTCGTAGATATCCCGGTAAATGGCGTTGGTCTCCAGCAGCTTTTCATGGGTGTCAAAGCCGTTTATCCGGCCGTTGTCCAGCACCAGTATCCTGTCGGCGTGCTCCACGCTGGAGATGCGCTGGGCGATGATTATCTTGGTGGTGCCGGGTATCTGACTTGCAAAGGCTTTTTGTATCTTTGCGTCGGTGGCGGTGTCCACGGCGGAGGTGGAGTCGTCCAGGATGAGGATCTTGGGTTTTTTCAGCAGGGCTCTGGCTATGCACAGCCGCTGCTTTTGGCCGCCGGAGACGTTGGCGCCGCCCCGCTCTATGCGGGTGTTGTAGCCCTCCGGCAGACGGTCTATGAATTCGTCGGCACAGGCGGCCTGGCAGGCTCTGATACAGGCGGCCTCCGTGGCCTCCGGATCGCCCCAGCGCAGGTTCTCCAGGATGGTGCCGGAAAACAGGGTGTTTTTCTGAAGCACCACGGAGACCTGGTTGCGCAGTACCTCGGTGTCGTAGCGGCGCACGTCCACGCCTCCTACCCGCACCGTGCCCTCGGTGGCGTCGTACAAACGGCAGATGAGATTTACCAGACTGCTCTTGCCGCAGCCGGTGCCGCCGATGACCCCTATGGTCTCTCCCGCCTTTATGTGCAGATCAATGTCCGACAGGGCGTTCTTGCCGCTGCCCTTTTTGTAAGAGAAGCTCACGCCGTCAAAGTCTATGGAGCCGTCGGCAACTTCCATCACCGGCTGCTGGGGAGAACTCAGGTCCGGCCTCTCAGTGAGGACTTGGGCTATACGGCGTATGCTGGCCATGGACATGGATATCATCACCACCACCATGGACAGCATCATCAGCCCCATAAGCAGAGACATGATGTAGCTGAAGAGACTGGTGAGCTGGCCCGTGCTCATGTCCCCGGCCACGATGAACTGGGCCCCCAGCCAGGAGGCGCAGAGGATGCAGAAATACACCGAGATCATCATTGCCGGGTTGTTAAAGGCCAGAAGACCCTCGGCCTTTACGAACATCTTACGCAGCGTGGCTGAGGCTTTGGAGAATTTCTCAGTCTCATAGTCCTCCCGGACAAAGGCTTTTACAACCCTTATGCCGGAGATATTCTCCTGGACGCTGGCGTTCAGATCGTCATATTTGTGAAAGACCTTGTTAAATATCTTCAAGGTCACCACCATGATGCTGCCCAGCACCGCCACCAGAAAGACCACGGCGATAAGGAACATGAGGCTCATGGGAGGGCTGATGGTAAGGCACATGGCGTAGCTGAAAATCAGCATGAGGGGCGAGCGCACCGCCACCCTTATTATCATCATAAAGGCGTTCTGGACATTGGTGATGTCGGTGGTCATGCGGGTGACCAGGCCGGGAACGCTGAACTTATCTATATTGGAAAAGGAAAAAGTCTGGATATTGGCGTATATTGCCTCCCGGAGATTGGCCGCAAAGCCGGAGGAGGCTCCGGCGGCAAACTTTCCCGCCAGAGTGCCGAAGACCAGGCTCAGCAGGGCCATGGCCACCATCAGCGCCCCGTAGCGGTACACCACCGGCAGGTTTGCGGCCTCCAGGCCCCGGTCAATAATTATTGCCGTGACAAAGGGCATGAGTATCTCCATCAAAACTTCCAGGGCTGTAAGCCCTATACACAGCCAGCTCTCCTTGCGGTAGCGCCCCAGCTGCTTCAACACGATTTTCACTTTTTTATTTCCTCCTTCTGGATAGATTCCGGGGACGGAGACAGGTTGCTGAGCATCTTCTTTTGCAGCCGGTCCAGAGCCTCCAGCTCCCCGGCACTGAAGCCACGGTACAACCGCTCCTCGGACTGAGCTATGGACTGCTCCAGAAAGCCCTGGAGCCGCCGCCCCTCCTGAGTGCCGTAGAGCAGCCGCTGCCGCCCGTCCTTCCGGCTGGGCTCCAGGGACACATAGCCCTTCTCCCACAGCCGCTTTACCAACCGGGAGACAGTGGCCTTGGAGTGGCCGCTGGCCAGGTGCAGGGAGGTCACCGAGACCCCCTCCCTGGAGTTTTGCAGTATGTATAGTAAGGTCAGGGCTTGGACCCCGGTAATGTCCGCCTGGGCCAGAGAGCGGTTAGCCAACTGGTCCAGAGCTATGCCTATCTGCCGCCCGTCCTGGATTAGACGCCTCCGGTTCAATGTCATAAGACCATGCCTCCTTTGGACAAAACTGGGGGAGATTGTTAGGTACCTTACTTTTTATAGCACAAGACGGCTTGTATGTGAAATTCAAATATGCTATAATCAATAAAAAATGTTTATAGTTAATTTTCATTAATATGAGTTTTAAGAAAGGAGAGGGGTATGAATACCACTCAACTGGAGTGCTTCCTGGCAGTGGCGGACTGCCTGAATTTCTCCAAGGCGGCAGAGCGTCTGCGGCTGACCCAGCCTGCCGTCAGCCACCAGATAAAGTCCCTGGAGGACGAGCTGGAGGTGGAGCTGTTCAAGCGCAGCAGCAAAAGCGTGAGACTTACCCAAGAGGGGCATATGTTTCTCCAGTATGCCGGGGACATACTGAAGCTCTCCGGCCTGTCCAAAGCCCAGGTGAAACAGTGCAGGCGGGAGCGGCCGGAATGGCTGGCCCTGGGCTGCCGCAGCGTCGGAGACCTAAAGCTTATGACGCCGGCTCTGGACAGGCTGCGGCGGGAGGAAAAGGGCGTAATGCCCCTGCTGAAGCTGGTGCCCATGAGCGCTTTGGAGAACCTTTTGGCAGACGGGGAGATCCGGATGATGCTGGGCTTTAAGGAGACAGCTCCGCAAAACTGCGTCTTTAAGCCCCTGCTGAACTGTCCTCTGGTATGCGTGTGCAGAGACGACCATCCTCTGGCGGACAGAGCTGTGACGGATATTGAGAGTCTGAAGACCTCGGATATGATAGCTAGCTGTCCGCCGCCGGTGTGCCCGCCCTCTCTCTTTGCACTGCAGGGGCAGCTGGTGACTACCAGGGCATCGGATCGGGTCATATTCTGCGATAATCAGGAGCTGCTGTTTACCATGGTGGAGACAGGTTATGCCTTTGCTCTGGCGGTGGATATTCCGCCCCTGCGCCGTCCGGGGCTTAGATACATCCCGCTAAAGGACTGCGCTCCTCTGGCCTTTGGCGCAGTATATAACAGGGGCCGCACCGACTCCACACTGCGCCGCTTCCTGGCCTTGCTGGAGGAAAGTCTGAGGAGCGGGGCAGGGGAAGTCGGGATTTCCCACCAGTAAAAAACGCAGACACCCACATATTTGTGAGTGTCTGCGTTTTTTCAGGCTCCCCTTGAAAGCCTTCACTTTTAAAACCATGCAGTCTGCATAAGTAGAGCTGCATCAGGGCCGGGGGTAATTCACCGTCAGTTTGTCCATTACCCTGTACAGGGGCCTAAAAAGCAGAAGGGTGAGGACAAAATTCCCGGCGCAGTGGACAAGGTCGAAGGGCAGACCGCTTATCCAGTAGCTGAGGGCCATTTCCCAGCCTCCGATAAACAGGAAGGGAACGGAACAAAAGGCGCCGAAAAAGAGCCCGTGGAGCGCCGCAAGCGCCGCCCAGAGAAAGGCGGAGCGGCAG